>DBXF01000037.1:30257-45968 GCA_002309295.1 Bacteroidales bacterium UBA1219
CCAATCTCGCCCTGACAGCCCACTTCGGCACCAGAAATGGAGGCGTTGGCTTTTATCACGTTGGCGAACAAGCCTGCTGTGGCCATGGCGCGTAGTATCGACTTGTCGCCATAGTCGTGGTTCTTTTTCAGATGATAAAGCACTGCGGGTAGCACTCCCGACGAGCCGCAAGTGGGCGCCGTAACTATCAGTCCGCCAGAGGCATTCTGTTCGGCGGTAGCCAAAGCGTAGGCCGTCACCAGACAACGTCCCTGCAACGACGGCTTGTAGCTCTTGGCTTTGATGTAATACACAGCGGCTTTGCGTTTCAGGTACAATCCTCCGGGGATAACTCCCTCGGTTTGAAGTCCTTCCTCGATGGTTGACTGCATTATTTTCCAACATTCGTTGAGATAATCCCAGATGTCGCTCTCCTCGTGCGATGCCACATACTCCCAATAGCTTGAGCCATAGCGTTCTATGTACGGCAGAATTTCTGAAATACGGTTGTATTCGTATATATCCTCACGTGTAAGCTTAGTGTTTTCGTCGCCCAGAGCTCCACCTCCGATGCTGTAAATCAGCCACTTGTCGATAACATTTTTGTTTGCGTCAAGTGCTTCGAAGTACATGGCGTTGGTGTGGAATGGCTTGGTTTCTTCGGGTTTCCACACTATCTCGGTGGCTTTCGGCTGCAGCACGTCGATTATGGCTTTGTCGGTGAAGTGGCCTTTGCCCGTGGCGGCCAGACTTCCGTAAAGCGTAACGCGGTACGATTCGGCCTGCGGCGTGCGTTGCTTGAACTGCTCGGCAGCCCTGTGCGGCCCCATGGTATGACTGCTCGAAGGGCCGTGCCCTATGCGGTATATTTTTTTCAGTGTTTCCATAAAATGTTGTTATTCTGCCATTTGCATTTTGCAAACAAAACCGATGCCTTTAGCATTTTCGATTGCGAAATGGTATGTATTTCCTTCTTTTAAACGCTTGATGGCAATTTGTTCGCCAAGCTGCGTTTCGTGGTTGTAGTTGATGTCGATAAAACGAATGGGCTTGCCCAAATCCTGCGGTTCCAAATTATCGCACACCCAGCGCAGATACACGGAGTTGTTCACGTGCTGGGCTTTGTCGATGGCGGAGAAAGGCACTTCGAGGGTGTTCACCGTCTGCAAATCGGGACACACGGCCATCTTGCCGAGGTCGTAGTCCAGGGCACGTCTCTCCACAGCCTCGTAGCCGTGCATAAAACGGTCGCCCATGCGCAGCAAGCGGCGGTTGTTGATGTCTATCACCACCCATTTCGAGGTTCCTCGCACCATCACCTTGCCGTCTTTTCCGACAAACTCGAAATCACGCAGGGCGAAGACACCTTCCGTACCCCGCGACCATGTGTGCACTGTGCATTCCTCGTAAAGAGTGGGATACTGCACAATTTCGTAGCATATGCGCGAAAGCACCCACGCTGTGCCGTCGTTCAACATCGAATAGTAGTCGGAGCCCACAGCGTTGGTGTGAGCCTCGGCGGAGTCCTGAAACAGCTGCGCCATCGACGGCAACGTCATGCGGCAGTTGCGGTCGGTGTACTGCGAATGTATTTTGAAGGGTTCCTTCCAAATCATGATTTACATTTTTTCGGGCACCTCTATGCCAAGTATGCCCATCATATTTTTGATTACTTTTGAAACAAAGACACAGAGTTTTAGTCTGAATTTCAGTAGATTGACATTCTCCTCACGCAAAATGGGGGTGTCTTGGTAGAAACTGTTGAAACTCTTGGCAAGGTCGTAAACATAGTTGGCTATCATGGCCGGACTGTAGTTCTGTGCCGCCTGTTCGATAACCGAAGGTGCGTCGTGGAGCAGTTTTACAATATCGCGTTCCTTGTCGTTAAGCTCTATGGCCGAAGTATCGGGAGCTTGCGAGAGGTCAATGTGGAGCTGTTCCTGCGATTTGCGGATTATGGAGCGGATACGTGCGTGGGTGTACTGGATGAAGGGGCCTGTGTTGCCGTTGAAATCGATGGATTCCTGCGGGTTGAAAAGCATGTTTTTCTGCGGGTCCACCTTGAGGATGAAGTACTTGAGGGCACCCATTGCAAGTATGTAATAGAGGTGTGCGGCGTCTTCGATTTCGGCGTCCTCGCCCCTGCCCTTTTCCTTGCTGGTGCGTTCGGCTGTGGCCACCATCTCGTCGATAAGGTCGTCGGCGTCAACCACGGTGCCTTCGCGCGATTTCATCTTGCCGTTGGGCAATTCCACCATTCCGTACGAAAGATGGTAAATCTTTTTGCCCCATTCGAAACCAAGTTTCTCCAAAATCAGCTTGAGCACGGTAAAATGGTAATCTTGCTCGTTTCCAACGACATATATCAGTTTTTCGGCGTTGAAATCCTTCTGGCGGAGCTGTGCCGTGCCGAGGTCCTGCGTCATATAAACGGAAGTGCCGTCCTTGCGGAGAAGCAGTTTCTGGTCGAGGCCGTCGCCAGTGAGGTCGGCCCAAACGGAACCGTCGTCCTTGCGGAAAAGAACGCCGTTCTCAAGACCTTTCATAACCGTTTCTTTGCCAAGCAGATATGTGTTCGATTCGTAATAAATCTTGTCAAAATCTATGCCCAGACGTTTGTAAGTCTCGTCGAAACCTTTGTACACCCAGCCGTTCATCGTCTCCCACAGACCGTACACTTCGTGGTCCTTGGCCTCCCATTTGCGGAGCATCTCCTGCGCTTCGAGCATCAGAGGTGCCTGCTTGGCGGCATCTTCCTCACTTAAATCCTGTTTTTCAACAAGTTCCTTAATCTGTTCTTTGTAATGTTTGTCGAAAAGCACGTAGTATTTTCCGACAAGGTGGTCGCCTTTTTGGCCCGACGATTCGGGAGTTTCGCCGTTGCCGTATTTCAGCCAAGCCAGCATCGATTTGCAGATGTGGATTCCGCGGTCGTTCACGAGGTTCACCTTTTTAACGTTGTTGCCGTCGGCTTTGAGCAGTTCCGACACCGACCAGCCGAGCAGGTTGTTACGTATGTGGCCGAGGTGCAGCGGTTTGTTGGTGTTCGGCGACGAATATTCCACCACTATCGGGGCTTTGCCGCTTTCCGCCGACTTAAAGCCATACTTCTCCACTTCGGCGTTATCCATCACAAAATCAACCCAATAGTCTTTATTTATCTCGAAATTCAGGAAACCTTTTATCACGTTGAACGAAGCCACCAACGGACATTTCTCAGCCACAGCGGCGCCAATCTCGTTGGCCACGGCCTCGGGGGCCTTGCGGGCGGCTTTCACGAAGGGGAACACCACAAGGGTGAGGTCGCCAGTGAACTCTTTCTTGGTTTTCTGAAGGGTTATCGTATTTTCCTCTGCGTCAATGTTATACAGTTCTTTCAGTACGTTTGAAATGATGTTTTGCAAAGTTTCTTCGATTCTCATTGTCGTATGTTTGGTTTTTGTTATTATCTTTTTTACTGCTTTATATTACTCATGTAAAGGTCGTTTTTTTCTCAGCTTCGCTATCAAAATCCACCAGCTTTTTATTTTGTTCTTCGCTTCGCTATCGAAACATCCACTGGATGTTTCTTCATCTCCGACACATTTGATGTATTGTATTTTAATATCATATTATCTCTTTATTTTCACTCCCGTGGTGGTGATGCTCGCCACAATGTTGCCCGATGCATCGGTGACGGAGATTTGGTAGTGACACACGGTATTGCCCTCTTTCACGGGCTTTGCCTCGGCATAAAGGGTATCGCCCTGAGGCTGGGCCACAAACACTATGTTGCTCGCCGACGAAACGGTGTTCAGCTCGTCCATATTAGCGGCGATGGCGAAAGCGAAATCGGCCAGAGTGTAGATTGCGCCGCCCATCACGGCTCCCATGGCGTTGCGGTGCCGCGCATCGACCTGCAGTTTGCACTTGGCGTAATGCACGTCGGCCTCAACAATCTCTATGCCAGTGGTTTGTGTGGCGTACAAATCTTTGCCAAAACGCTCTTTGGCAAGTTTCAGAAGTGTGTCGCTATCACTCATCGACGGTTGTAACAAGTTGAGACAGTTTGTTATACAGCGTTTTCGACACTTTCACCAACGGCAGGCGCACCGTGCTGGACTCGATAATGCCTTGTATCTCGAGGGCGGCCTTCACTCCACTGGGGTTGCCTTCCTCGAAAAGTGCGTTGGCGATAGGCAACAGCTGGCGGTGGATGGGCAGTGCTTTCTTGAAATCGCCTTTCAGGCAGTAGTTCACCATCTGCGACATCTGTTTCGGGAACGCGTTGGCAACCACGGAGATAACTCCTGTAGCACCGAGCGACATCATAGGCAATGTAAGTGCGTCGTCGCCGGAGAGGACGGAAAATCCATCGGGTTTGTTGTTCAAAATGTTCATTATCTGAGCCATATTGCCCGAAGCCTCTTTCACAGCAACGATGTTGGGGCATTCTTCGGCAAGTTGCAGAGTGGTTTCGGCGGCTATGTTACAGCCTGTACGTCCGGGCACATTGTACATTATCACAGGCACAGGCGCCACTTCGGCAATGCGTTTGTAGTGCATGTAGATGCCGCGTTGCTGTGGTTTGTTGTAATACGGAGCCACGGAGAGGATGCCGCTTATTCCAGTAAAATCGGTATGTTGTATGGTATCGGCGATGGCTGTGGTGTCGTTGCCGCCAATGCCTATAACCACGGGCACACGACCGTTTATCATCTCAAGGATATTCTCCGAAAGGGCAAAACGTTCTTTTGTGCTCAGTGTGGCCACCTCGCTGGTGGTGCCGAGCATCACGATATAGTCCACTTTATTTTCTATGATATTGTCTATCAAGCGTTCCAGAGTGCTGAAATCGACAGTGCCTTGTTTGCGGAAGGGAGTAATGAGGGCTACTCCTGTGCCCGAAAATTGATTTTTCATGATTCCTATTCTTTTTCTAACGTTATCAGATTCAAGTAATACAACACTTGTTTGAGAAACGACTTGATGTCGTCTTCCTCGTCGTCCATGCGTATAAGCAGGTCGAAATATTTTTCGTTGTCGAGTTTGTCGCGAGAGATTTTGAAATCGGCCATGGTTTTGAGCGACACGTACTGCGAGAAGAAATCAGGAGTTTCGATGGTGTCTATCAACATATCGAAATGCTGGTTGAGAAAATTACCTACTGGATAATGCCGTGGCACTCCCCAAAAGTCGATGTCTTCTAAATTGCAGAGTATCACTGCTGTGTTGGTTATAATGAAGTCGAGTTCTTTCTGCTGTTTGCGTCCCAGCAAAACCATCTCCTTGCCTCGTTTAGCGAGTTCGGTAGCGAATTTGTTGATAATTTTCCACGAATGTTCGTCCTCCACATCGAAAATCATGGCAATACGTTTTGCCGTTTGCAGATTGTGGATTTTCTTTTCTCGTGTGAGCTGCAGCTGTTGTTTCAGCAGCCGTCTCTGTCGTAGTTTTTTAATTGTGTCGAACATAGCAATGGTTTTAGTTTTTATATTAAAGGTCGAGTGTGAGTTGTTTGTCCAAAGTGAACGATTTGCGGTGGTAAGGCGTTATTCCGCAGCGGGCGATGGCCTCGTAATGCGCCTTGGTGGGATAGCCTTTGTTATTGTCCCAATGGTAGTCGGGGTATTGCTCGTGCAGTTTCTCCATGTATTCGTCGCGGTGCGTTTTGGCAAGTATCGAGGCGGCGGCAATGGACATATATTTGGCGTCGCCTTTCACAAAGCACTTGTAGTCGATGTCCGTCTCGTTGCGGAATCGGTTGCCGTCGATGAGCAGAAACTGCGGCCGCACTTTCAGTTGCTGCACAGCCAAATTCATAGCGTGGAGCGAGGCCCAAAGTATGTTCATCTGGTCTATGCCCTCGTTGTCGATGCTGCACACAGCCCATGCCACAGCGTCGCGCTCTATTTCGGCCCGCAACTGCCGGCGTTGCTTTTCGTTCAATTGCTTGGAGTCGTTGATAAGCGGATTGTCGTAGTCGTCGGGCAACACCACGGCAGCGGCAAACACGGGCCCTGCCAGGCAGCCACGCCCGGCCTCGTCGCATCCCGCTTCTATCCTTTTGTCCGTGTTGTAATGCTTTATCAACATACATTTATCAACTAATTGTCTGTCAATTTATTTTTATTCTGCCTTTAACCAAAAGCAAACTGCAAATTTACTATTTTTTTTTCAAAATCCCAAATACGCCCCTACATATACCACTGCAAGGAAAAGCACAAACACCACATTGCAGACCTTTTTATTTTTCCTGAGCATAAGGAAGAACGTGGGCAACATAAAGGCAAAAGGTATGGCGTAGTTCTGCTGGTTGGCGGGAAGTATTATGTCGTAAAGCGAGAACAATACTCCCACAAGCATAAGAAGCAGTATCACAGTGGTTTTTTTGCGGTATATAATCACTTTTTTCGAAAGTCCGCCCAATATCGAGAACAACGACACCAAAGCGAACAACGCCATTGCCGCGCCGCATATAAGTTTTACCGTCCCCGACAAATCATAAACGATGGAGAAACGCATGGCCTCGGTGGAAATTTTCTGCAAAACTATATCCAGACTGTCGACAAGGTAATAATAAGCGAATAGCGAGAAAAAAGGAGCTATGAAACCCAGCAGCAGCACCAGCCATTCGCGCCAATAGTAAAGTTTGTACACCACAAAAGTGGCCAACACAAACAGCAACATGAAAATCGACGGGAAATAGAACAAAAACGCCAGCGCAATGCAGAACGAAGCATTGAACACTTTTTCGTACGAATGCTCCTGATTGTAGCAGTTGATGATATTATGCAAGGCAATAAGCAGAAAGATATTGGCAAAAAGCATCGGCGTAAATGTCTGATTAGCCACATCGGCCCCCATGAGCATTATGTAGGCAAACATGGGAAAAAGTGTTGTGCTGTGTATCAGATTGTTGGATGCAAGTATATGATTCAAATAAAAACCTTCTGCAATGGTAAGAAAAAAAGCAATGATAACGGCTGCCATAGGATGTGCCAAGGCAAAAGCACCCAAATAGCTGTAAAACAGCGAGTAGGGCTCAGACTCCACACTCACCCATCCGCCAAAAAACAATGTCCTGCCCCAAAGAGCAAGGGAGGCAATTAAAATAAACGCCGCCTGATGTATGTAGCTTTTTTTGAAAATATCTATAATCATCGGTAGTTACATTATCTTGCTATAACAAGCTTGGCCGTTCTGGAAAACAACTCCGACGACACCTTTATTATATATATGCCTTGTCCTAGCTGCGAAACATCAAGCATTTTGCCGTGAGTTCTGCCGTTTATCAGCAACCTGCCGTCGAGACCATACACTTGAACTTCTTCATCGCCTTCGGCACCGCTATCGACAAAGACTGAATGTTTGGCGGGATTGGGATACACTGCCAATTTCCCCGAAGCCGCCTCGGGATGATGTATCGAAACCGTTTCCAAAGCTTTTTTCACGGCAGCCATGGCGTCCACTTTGCCATAGCCCCAGCGCAAGCTGCAGTTGTCGTTCAATTGGCCTGTCATATTGTCGTTGCGGGCGGTGTTGATGATGATGTCGCGAACCTGGTCCACAGTAAGATAAGGATTAGCTTCGAGCATCAGGGCCACCACGCCGGTAACCGTTGGCGAAGCCATCGAAGTGCCCGACAAGCCTGTAAAATGGTATGGTCGTCCGCGGTACATAACTGTAGTTACGGGATTGATATAATCGGCTGTGTACGAGTTGGTGGATGACACCACACTAACTCCCGGTGCTGATATTTCGGGTTTCTTGTTGTTTGTCAGTGTCGGGCCGCGACTCGAAAACGAGGCTATATTGCCTGGATAATATGTGCTGTCGCGTTCCTGAATACGGTCGGCATAGTGTGCGGCCACGGTTATGCACTTGTCGGCAATGGTTGGCTCGCTGAGACCATAAGCATTGTCTCCGTTCACATAGCCCGTACGACCGTCGGAAACAAAGGCCACTCCTGTGTTGCCTGCGTGATCCTTTTTGTTGTAAACATTCCAAAGATGGACGGTGTCGCCCAATTGTGCCGAAGTCACGAACAGATGCACCATATAGTTGCTTTTTGCGATATTCACAAAAGCGTAAGGACGTCCGTTGTTGACATTGGCCGACTCCATGGCCACATCGTATCGGATAGTATCCGTGCCGATGATGATAGCCGTATCGCAGTAGAATACGCTCTGGTTGGTTTCGTAGAAAGGAGTGGCGCGAAAAACGCTGTCGCCCGAGCTGAAAGCCAGTCCAAGTTTGAAACGTCCTCCGACATTGCCCCAAGCCGAGATCCCCTCTCCTACTTCGCCGCTGAACTGCACTACCGAGCGCAAGGTGTCGGGAAGACTGTCGAACACTTTCATCAGGTGGAAATTCACGTCGCCGTTGTTTCCTGCACTCGACACAAACACCACGCCGCTGTCGGCGTACGAGTTTATGGCCTGACTCATAAGCGAGGTGCCGTCGTTGGCACCGAAGGAATACATTCCCCAGCTCATATTCACCACCAGTCGTTTGCCGGCTTCACGAGCCTGGTCCTTGAGCCATGCGAAAGCGTCCAAAGCACCTGCCTCATTGAGTTTAAACGATACAAACATAAAATTGGCGTCGGGAGCGATGCCTTTGTATTTGGTTCTGCAGCCCGAGCCTCCAGCTATGCCCGCCACATGCGAGCCGTGGGTGGAATAGTTATAAACGCCCGGAGTGTCGCATTTTGCCTCGAGCATGGCCTCCTTGGTGGTAAGCTCGGTGCCGTAAGAGAAATTGGCAGGAGCGGGACCCGACAATTTGAACTGGTCCCATACCTTATATATACGGTACACGCGACGTGTGGAGTCGTAGAAATTGGGATTGGTGTAGTCGAAACCCCAGTCGGTGATACCTATAAGCACATTCCTTCCCGTGTAGCCTTGCGGCAAATCCAGACCTTGCTGCACACTGTCGGCGCGAGTGTCGAAACGGCTGTTCTGCAGAAGCGGATATACAGGACGTGCCACGTCGTATTGCAAAATGTCGGCACTGGTCTCCAGCACATCCAGCTTTTGCAAAGGCACTTGCATTGTAACAATATTCCCTACTTTGGAGCCGGACTTTATGCCGTGAGCGGCAAATTCCTCTTTTTCGAAACTCGGCGACACTTTGGCCACAACGCTGATATACAACGTCGTCCCCTCTTTGGTGGGGTTGAATTTCTGGATATAGTTGTTGTTCTCCAATGCCTGCACACTTTTTTCCTTGGAGACCTGCATGCGGAACAACTTTGTTTCCAATCCGCATTTATTCTGTGCCTGCAAGGCCAAAGTCGCCATACACAGCACTGCTAATATCAAATATTTTCGCATTTCTTTAAATATTAAAACAACTTGCAAATTTACGATTTTTTTTTCAAATAAAAAAGAGCGGTCTTTCGACCGCTCCACTTAATTAAGAATATTATGAAAAAAATCTTTTACTATTGTTCGTAAACTTTAAGTTCGTCCAGCGGTTTTTTCATACGAACATAAACCATCTGTATGCTGCGCAGAGCTTCGTTGTATCTCTGAACATATTCGCGAGAGGATTTATCGTTGGTGTCGAGAGATTTTTTATAATATTTGGCTGCTTCCTCATATTCTTTCAGAGCCTTGCCGTGAAGTTCTTCGTATTTTTCAGTCTCTTCGAGAGGAATATTGTCGGCCTCTCTGTCGATATCGGTGCCTTTGTTGAAGTGCAGACGGCCCAGTCCGTTGTAAGCCACGGGGTTGTTGGGAGTTACTTCAAGAACTTTCTCAAATTCCTTGGTAGCTGCGTCGTAGTCGAGGATGTCGACATACACATCGGCCACACTGCACATCAGACCTGCCTTCTGTGCGGGGTCTTGCAAATTGCTGGCCTTTTCAATGGCCGAGTTTGCATAGTTGCGTGCCATTTCGGCGTTGCCGGCCCACGAACTTACTTTAGCGGCAAGCAGAAAAGCATTGTAGTCTTTGGATTGTTTTTCGGTGTATGTCTTAGCAAGTTTCATAGCCTCTACAGTGTCCTTATCGTTTTCGTAAATAGCGGCAAGCGACTGATATACATACACTTTGTCGTAACCAGCTTTCACGAGGGGCTTGTAGAATTTTACCACGGCCTTGTTGTCGCCAAGGGCTCTTGCAGCAGCACCGGCAATAAAACGCGCTTCTTTCACACGGTCCTTTATTTCATCATCGTTGCTTGCACCGGAGGCTTGGAAAATATTGATTGCCTTGGAAACAGAATTGATGCATTTGCGGTACTGGTTGGTGTCGTCGCCGGCATTGTTGTAGGCCTGGTATGCCTCGTTGACATATTTTTCGGCAACAAATTTGAAGACTTCGTTGTTAAGTGTGATGATACTTGCCTCTTTTGCTACGTTGAGTTCCTTGCTCTTGAGGGCGGCTTCGTAAGCAATGTCGGCCCAGTTTTCGGGACACACTTTCTTAATCTTCGGCTTGTCGCTCATACCGAGATTCACATATATCCAGCCTTTCCAAGCCCATACTTCGGGATTGTTTTTAGTGCCTTCCTCTTCGCAGGCGGCATCTATCTCAATTTTGGCTTTGTCGTAATAACCTTTTTTGGGATTGGCGTAGTTCTTTGCGTTGTCCAATCTCAACTGTGCGCTGGCGGTCAGTGCGAGACCTGCAAGTGCGATTATCAGTGCTATTTTTTTCATCTTTTTGTAATATTAAAAGTTTCTACTTTAAAATTTGCTTATTTGTAACTTATTATCTGTCTTTCTTATTGTTTTGGGATTTGTTATTCCTTGGCCTCTGTTTCCGCAGATTCGGTATTATTCTCTGTTTCAGGGTTTTCCATTGCTTCGGCGTCTGCCACTACATTTTCTTCGGGTTCCTCGTCCTCAGAGTGTTCCACTTTGGTGATGGAGGCTATGGAGTCGTTGCCACGCAGGTTGATCAAGCGCACACCCTGTGTGTTTCGTCCCATCACACGAAGGTCGGCCACGCGCATGCGGATAAGCACGCCGGATTTGTTTATAATCATAAGGTCGTTTTCGTCGGTAACGTTGGCTATAGCCACCAGCTGGCCGGTCTTTTCGGTGATGTTGATAGTTTTAACGCCCTTGCCGCCGCGGTTGGTTATGCGGTATTCGGCGAGTTCCGAGCGTTTGCCGTAGCCTTTTTCAGAAACCACAAGGATGTTGTAGCTGTCGTTTTCAACACATAGCATGCCGATAACCTCGTTGCCTTCGGTGTCGAGGTTTATGCCTTTCACTCCCGAAGCGCCACGTCCCATAGGACGCACGGTGTTTTCGTTGAAACGCACCACTTTACCCGCCTTCGATGCAAGCAACACCTCGTTGTTGCCGTTGGTGAGCTTGGCTTCGAGCAGTTCGTCGCCGTCGCGCACCGTAACAGCTATGATGCCGTTCTGGCGAGGACGGGAATAGGCCTCGAGGGTAGTTTTCTTGATAATGCCGTTTTTGGTACACAGCATTATATAGTTGTTCTTCAGGTAATCTTCGTCGGAGAGGTTAAGCACATTTACGTAGGCTTTCACCTTGTCGTCCGGGTCGATGCTGATAAGGTTTTGTATGGTGCGGCCTTTGGAATCTCTTGCCCCTTCGGGTATCTCGAAAGCCCTGAGCCAAAAACACTTACCCTTTTCAGTAAAGAAAAGCAGGTAGTTATGGTTGGTGGCTGTGAAGATATGTTCCACGAAATCCTCGTTGCGCACCGAACTGCCTTTGGCTCCAACGCCGCCACGGTTTTGTATGCGGTATTCGCTCAGCAGTGTGCGTTTTACGTATCCCAGATGCGAGATGGTTATCACCACGTCGTGGTCGGGGATGGTGTCTTCGATACGGAAATTGGACGAAGCATATTCGATACGGGTACGACGTTCGTCGCCGAATTTTTCGCGGGTTTCGACAAGTTCGTCTTTGATAACGCCCATAAGGACATTGTGGTCGTTGAGAATTTCTTTGCAACGTGCTATCAATTTCTGCAGTTCGTCAAACTCTTCCTGCAGTTTTTCGCGTTCCATGCCGGTGAGCTGACGCAGACGCATCTCCACGATGTATCGTGCCTGTGTTTCGGTGAACTGGAATTTTTCCATCAAGGCGGTGCGGGCATCGTCGACAGTTTTGGATGCACGAATTGTGGCAATCACCTCGTCGATGATGTCGAGGGCTTTGAGCAGGCCTTCAACGATGTGGGCGCGTTCCTCGGCTTTGGCAAGCTCGAAACGTGTACGACGTGTAACAACGTCTATGCGGTGGTCAACAAAGTGGTTTATCAAGTCCTTGAGGTTGAGCAGCACAGGACGGCCGTTGACAAGGGCTATATTATTGATACTGAACGAGCTCTGCAGTTCGGTATATTGATACAATTTATTAAGGACGACTTTGGCAACGGCGTCGTGTTTCAGTTGGTATACAACACGTATGCCGCTTTTGTCGGATTCGTCGCGGATGTCGGAGATGCCGTCGATTTTGCCCTCTTTCACAAGTTCGGCCTGACGTTTCACCATCTCGGCTTTATTAACCATATAAGGAATGGTGTGGGCCACAATCACGGGACGGCCTTTATGGTCTTCCTCGATAGTGGTCTCGGCACGGAGCACTACCCTGCCCCTGCCTGTTTCGTAAGCCTCACGGACTCCGTCGTAGCCGTAGATAACGCCGCCACCCGGAAAATCGGGGGCTTTGATATGCTGCATCAGTTCGTCGGTGGTAATGTCGTTGTTGTCGATAAAAGCGATGCAGGCGTTTATGGCTTCGGTGAGGTTGTGCGGTGCCATATTGGTGGCCATACCCACAGCGATACCTGCGGCGCCGTTGACGAGCAGGTTGGGAATGCGTGTGGGAAGAACCACGGGTTCTTTGCGCGAGTCGTCGAAGTTGTTCTGGAAATCGACGGTGTCTTTGTCTATGTCGGCAAGGAGTTCGCCGGCGATTCTCTCCAGTCGTGCTTCGGTGTAACGGTAGGCAGCGGGACTGTCACCGTCGATGGATCCGAAGTTACCTTGTCCGTCCACCAGAGTGTAACGCATAGACCAAGCCTGTGCCAGACGCACCAAAGCATCGTACACCGAGCTGTCGCCGTGGGGGTGGTACTTGCCGAGCACATCACCCACGATGGTGGCACATTTCTTGTATGGAGAACTGTGAACCAGTCCCAACTCGTTCATGGAGTAAAGTATGCGGCGGTGTACAGGTTTGAAACCGTCTTTCACATCGGGCAGCGCCCTCGAAACTATCACCGACATGGCGTAGTCGATGAAAGAGGTTTTCATTTGCGATTCTATGTCTACCCTAACAATTTTTTCGTTCTCTACGTGCATCTGTTTCTGTTTGTTTTAGTGCTTTGTATTTTAATAGTTTATGCCATCACACGGCTTTTCGTAATGTATTGCAAAAATACGGAAAAAAAATGAATTATGCAAGTGAAAATTGCATGGTTTTTGCTTTTGTGCCGACAAGTTTTTTGACGGTCTTGTTATTGTTGGAATTTCAGACAGTTATCCACCGGATTGGCGTAAATGTGCAGGAAAATATTTTCGATATCCTCGTGGTGCGGGAATTCCAATGCCGCTATTCCCGAATGCATATATTCTTCGAAGTCTTTCTTTTGATCGGCTGTGTAGCGGTCGGCGAAGCGGTGAGAGGAATGCAATATGTCGTGGGCTATAAAGTTGGTTTTGAAGAGTTTGTAGTTGCTATATATGCGTTCGTCGATGATGTCGGCAAGATGGGTGAATTTCTCGTTTTTCTCGAAAGTGTCGCAATATTCGAGTTCCTCGCGGGTGATGGGTTTTGCAACAACGAACTCCACATCGCCCTTTTGCTGCATAAAGCCTTTCATTATGCTGTTCATATCCTCGTTTTTGCCTTTCATATATTTCTGATAGGTAGAGACATACATTTCGGCGGCTTTTAGGAAATCGCAGGGGTCGTATTCATACGAAACGGCTACGGGATTGATTTTCAGCTCGTCCATACTTTCCACGAAATTGCTGTTGCCGCTGAGGGAGAACATTTTGAGCACTCCCACCTCAGTTTTGTCGTTGCCGTCCTTGGTACGTCCGTTGCGCTGGGCTATCCAAATCGACTGATGCTTTTGGGTAACGACATAACGCATATAGTTGGACACCTTGACGGAATTGTTGTAGAAATCGCGGGCACTGCCTTCTCGCAGTATAGGCACCATTTTGTTCACTTTGCCAAAATCGGCTATAAAGTCGGACTTTATGAGGTTGTCGCCGAAGGTGATCTCCGACGACTCGATACCTTTTTTAAGAAAGGCGATGTTGAGCACGGCCGGGTCGAGGACAATGTCGCGGTGGTTTGAGACAAGCACATGCTTTGGCTCGTTGCCCATCTCCTCTATTCCTTTGCAGGTGAAGGATGTCATGGAGTCGGCAGTGATATTGTCGACGACCGTCATGACAACCCTGCGCTGGAATTCGTCGACAGTTTTGATACTGAGCAGTCGTTCGCGACATTCGAGCATGTCCATTTCGGGGAAGAAAATTTTGGACAGCATCGGGAACCAATGACTGTTCACCATTCGCCGCATGGCATTGGGGACTTCAGCATCGGTATAAGGACGCAAATCTTCAAAATCAAAAGTGTTGTTCATCTATAATGTTCTTGTTATTTTTGACAATGACAATATACTTTAACGTGTTAGTTGCGATTTTATTTTGTGGTTCGGGGATTTTATCCCCGTTTGTATTCTTTTTTTGTTCTCCGCTCCCTTCGGTCGCTATCAAAACATCCTCTGGATGTTTTTTCATCTGGGGTTATTAAGATCATGTGTCTCCGACACATTTTTTATAAAGAATTTAGTAATCATTTTATTAATGCGGGTTCTTGTTGGCTTAGGCAATGGAAACTGCCGAGTCCCCATATTATGTCTGTGCTGTCGATGGGCACTATGGTGCGGCCGGGGAAACATTCTTCGAGTATCTGGCAGGCACGGTCGTCGGCTTTGCAGCGATAGGCGGGCACTACCACCACGTTGTTGGCCACGTAGAAATTGGCATACGAGGCGGGCAGACGCTGGTCGTCCCACACAACACGCTCGGGCATAGGCAGTTCCACCACCGTGGGTTGTTTGCCGCTGGCCAGACGTATTTTATTTAGTGTGTTGAGGTTTTGCCTCAACGGTTCGTAATTTTCGTCGTTGCGGTCGGTTTCCACGGCGGTGACAATGGTGTCGGCGTTGCAGAAACGCGAAAGGTCGTCGACATGGCCGTCGGTGTCGTCGCCGTCGATGCCGTCGCCAAGCCATATCACGTTGTCAACACCGTAGTAGTTGCACAGGTATTCCTCAATCTGTTGCTGACTGAGATGGGGATTGCGGTTTTCGTTGAGCAGACAGGAGGTAGTGGTGAGCACATCGCCGCAGCCGTTGAAATCCACCGAGCCGCCCTCCATCACTATTCCCGGCTTGAAAACGGGCAGTCCGAGGTAGTCGGCAATCTGTGCGGGGATAAGGTTGTCCAAATCGCAAGGGTATTTCCCGCCCCAAGCGTTGTAGCTCCAGTCCACGATGGCTTTGAGGTCGGGATTGTCGCGGTTGAGCAGAAAGGCCGGACCGTGGTCGCGACACCATGCGTCGTTGGTNNGACAACGTTTTGCATATTAGTACCGACGGCACGTAGTGCGGAATCCACTCTGTCGGCCATAGCCTTGTCCAGCACGTTGATATGCACCAACTCATTGTCGGCCAAGGTTTTGATAAAAAGATGGTACGACGGAAAAATCGTCTCTATCTTGCCCGGCCA
>DBXF01000052.1 GCA_002309295.1 Bacteroidales bacterium UBA1219
GTGGACCCGATGGCGGATAAGTATCCGAGTATTAGCCCTTATGCGTACTGCGCTTGGAACCCGATCAAGTTGGTGGATGAAGAGGGAGATTCTGTAATACTTTCTTCAGATGCAAGAGAGATACACGAACAGTATTATAAGGTCAATAAAGTTTATACAGAAGTATTTGATAAATTAAATAAGACACAAAATTTTTTATTTGTGTTCAGTGCTAAAGGAGAAACCCCGGATGTTGACAATTCAACAACAGAAGGAGGAACTGTCGTTGAATATTATCCACCTGACGAAGGAGATGACCCATACGAAAATTATGTCGGAAATATATATATTGTGCAATGGGGTGATGCACAACCAGCATTAGGCGGTTCTGCAAATCATGTTTTTCTTGAAGAAATGTTTCATGCGAAACAAATACTTGATTATGGTAACAATAGGGGTACTATAGAAAGAGAGGTTCGTGCCAAAGAGTTTGCTGTTACTGTTGATGAAAATATAATCAATTATTGTGATTCCAAAAATTATAAAAAAGTTCCTACTCAATTAAGTATAATTCAACAATTTAATTATATTGAGTCCTGTAATTTTTTGAAAAAAGGCAAGATAGATATTATAGTAGAAGATGTTTGGGGCAATAAATGTATTGGCTCTATCCCGGGTGCTTATGCAAATTTTCCTGATGAATAATTATTCGCTATGGTTTTATTTATGACGATTTGTTTTGCGATATCTAAGTCTTGGTTAACAACATCGAACGAACAAAACACAGTGTTGTGACAGCTAATAGCCCCAAACAATGTATTTCGGACATATACAAACTCAAAACAATCATTCTTTTGTCGAATTTTAGGTTATTTTTAACATGATAAAAAAAACGTCTTTTGGTTTGTTATTTATAATAATTATGTTATTTAGTACATATGCACAAGAATATTCTTCAGCTCCAGCTGTTCTCGCCATAAGCATAGATAATGAAGAGCCGATTCTATCCATACGTGGAATTAGGAATTATAATATCTATAGTATGACAGTAGATACAGTCCTATTTATTAATGTTAGAGATGATTTCAAAGGAGTTTTTAGCGAGCAGTATCTTTTGAATTGTAAATTATTGTTAGTATGTTTGGATTCGTTACAATATTATCAGCCGAAAACAGACTGGAATGTAAAAAATAGATACATTATTGAAGTTGGGGTAGGTTTTGGAATAAGTGATTTGGAATACTATGGAATTATAAATACAAACGTACAACTGTCACCAGATCCATTTAATATCAAAATTGGTTCATGGGGATTACTACCAGAAAGTATCAAAGGAATGTTTCTTACGCCTTTAAAAAACGACTATTAACACAGATAAGATGTTGTTTTGTGATATTTCGTAAGCCACTCTTTTTGACAATTCATTTGCAATATGTGAAAGTTTACTGTTTTTTTGTATACATTGGCACTTCACCACAAAAAGAAAAACACAAAACACATCTAATGCCCCGATACACCACACATATAGCCCCAGCATGCCCCACAGCCACCAACGCCTGCGGCAGACTTCTGCGAGTGGACGACGGCACGGGGTACCAGATATTAGCATACGACCGCCTTGGCAACGTGGCCGAGAACACAAGGGCAATAGCACTGCCCTTTGAGGACTCTGTTTATAATTTCCGTATGATGTTCGAATACGACAGCTGGAACCGTGTGCAGAGGATTGTATATCCTGACAGTGAGGTGGTTACGTACAACTACGACCTTGGCGGGAAACCCCGTTGCGACAGATTTACAATTCCTCCTTTGTTTGGCAAACGCTTTCTAAAACTTGTGAACTTTTTCTTTCATCGTTACACAGACCTACAGATTCATATAATTTTCCACATGGTATTTGAGCATCTGCGACACTTTTGCAAGTTGTTCGGAGTTTTGCCGGCCTTCCATCAGGTCGTAGAGTGTCTGCAGTTTGTCGATATAACTGCCTATCTCCTCCTCGTAATGGAGCGGGTCGTCGGAGGCGAAGTAAAAACGCAGTTTGCTGTCCCAAATGGCAGTGAGCGGTTCCAAAAACGGGTTTAAACGGTCGAAAATGAGTTTAAACGGTATCTCCTGCTTGTGGTTTTTGGCAAGCATGGCCATGTGGAGCATAGTTTCGGAGCACTGCTCTATGTCGGCCTCCACATAATGCCGCACCTGCGGGCTCATGGCAAAGAAATATCCCGTTTCGGTGGCTAGCTGGTCGGTTTTGCGTTGGACAAAGGCGTTGATAGCAGTGTCGCCCGCCGCCCAGTAGGCGTTGAGCATGGAGAGCAGCACTTCGTCGCGGAGCATTGTTTCGGGCACATAATTCAGCACGGTGTCCCAAAGACGCGTAGCCGTGGCGTAGTCGCGCTCCTCCACCAGCGTCTCCGACAGCTGTCCGATGTCCTCCAGCAGCATTTTGCAGAAATTGCGCGAGGTCTCGTCGAGATAGACGCCGTGCAGGTCGTGCCAAAGGAAACTGTCGAGCACGTTGTCGGCCATCAGCTTGCTGTTCACCGCAATCTGCTCGGAGCTGGAACGTTCGGCGTTGTCCAGTCCGAAAGGGGTGAGACGGTAGGCCATGCCTTCGAGCTGCAGGTATTTCTCCAGCTCCGGCTCGGCGGAGAGTGCGTATTTGGAGTAGTAAACGGGGCGTTGCCAGTCGTTGTGGAGCAGTATGTCGTAGTGCATCAGGTCGCTGCGGGAGAGGGTGCCGCCAAGCAGCACAAACAAACTGCGGGGTATGCGTTTGTAGGCAATGCCGGGAGTCTGGGCGGCAAACCCCTCGGTGTTTACCGGAATCTCAACCCTCGAGGTGGGTATGACGAAATAATCCACATCGTCCATATAATGTATGGCGCGGCTGTCGTCCTTCACTATCTCCATCATCTCGTCGAGCGAGAGGATTTTCTTGCCTTCGGGATTGGAAAAAACGAGCTGCCGTTTGCGTCCGTGGTACTGACTTGCGCCGAAGGAGAGCTGCAGAGGCCGGGCATCGTTCTGCGCTTGGCGCAACTGGTCGATATACCACGGGGTGCTGAGCAGGCTCAGGTTTACAATTCGCACGTCGGTGCGGATGCCTTCCACCTCCTGCAGGTACCACAGCGGGAAGGTGTCGTTGTCGCCGTGGGTGAAAAGGATGGCGTTGCGTTGGCACGACATCAGCAGGTTGTATGCCGAATCGCGAGCCATAAAACGTCCGGAGCGGTTGTGGTCATCGTAGTTCTGGGCGGCCATCAAGGCGGGAATCGCCATAAGAATCACAGCCACAACAACTTGCAGTGCCTTGCCGAGCCAGCCTCTGATTTTTCCCGCAAGGGAGAGGAAAAGGCTTGCGCCGATGCCTATCCAGATGGCAAAGGCGTAGAACGAAGTCACATAAACGTAGTCGCGTTCGCGGGGCTCGTAGGGTGCGGAGTTAAGATAGACGACGAGTCCAACGCCGGTTATCAGAAACAGCAGACCCACCACACCAGCGCCACGGCTGTCGCGCTTGATATGGTACAGCAGTCCTACGATGCCGAGCAGCAGAGGGATGGCGTAATATTCGTTGCGACCTTCGTTGCGCAGTGTTTCGGGGATGTCGCTCTTGGCGGTGCCGTTGAAAAAGCGGTCGGCGGCGGGAATTCCGGTGGTTACCGCGCCGTTGCGGATGGAGCCGAAGCCCTGACAGTCGTTGAAACGTCCGCAGTAGTTCCACATAAAGTAACGGAAATAGGAGTGCACCAGCTGGAATGTTACGAAAAACCGCAGGTTGTCGCCAAACGAAGGACGGTACATCCTCTCGCCGTCGGTCTCCACAAAAGTGCCGCTAAGTCCGCTCCAAGCGGGATAGTAATGCTCTGCGTCGGCTTTCCACATACGCGGGAAAAAGGTGCAGAAAGCTTTGTTATATATGTATCCGCTGTTGCGGCCGCTGTCGGCGATGAGATAGCGAGCCTCCACGGCAACGTTTTTCAAATGGTTTTGCGATATAAAACTCTGTGCCTCACCATTGTCGGCGAACAGCAGAACGGTGTCCTCGGTTTCAACGCGGTAAAACAGCTCATAAACGGGGTCTTTCTGGCCGTAGTCCTCAACGGGGGCGGTGTAATAAGGACCATAGACGAGGGGCGGCTGGGTGTATTGGTCGCGACTCCAGTAGGAATAGAACGACACCGGGTTGTCGGGACGGCCTTCGTTCAGCGGCAGCTGCGACTGCGAACGGAGTATCGTGGCCACATTGGGCGAAAGTCCGAGCAGGAAAAGCATCACGGCCACCGCCGCCAGCTCCAGCCTGCGGAGACGCTTGGCCAACGCCACCACAAGCACCGCCACACACACCAAAGCCACAAGGCCGGCGGTGAGCAGCATGGCTCCGTTTACCGAAAGGTGCATATTATTGACAAACAAGATGTTGCATTTGGCAAAAAGCAGGAACAGTCCCGGAATTATCAGCTTGTAAACCACAAGCAAGGCCGCCAGTGAGGTCACAAAGGCCAGCAGCGTTTTCCACCAGCGGGGATGGAAGGTGTTGTAATACACCAACATCACCGCCGAAGGTATGACGAGCATCGAGAGGAAATGCACCCCCTCGGAGAGTCCGAGCAGCAAAGCCGCCAGCAGCAGCCACCGCACGGAGCGGCGCGGGTCGGCGGCAAACTCCGCCTCCCAGCGCAGCATAGCCCACAGCAGCACGGCTGTGAACAGAAACGAGAGGGCGTAAACTTCGGCCTCCACAGCCGAAAACCAGAAACTGTCGGAGAAACAGAAAGCCAAGGCTCCCACCATGGAGGCGGCAATAGTGGCAAAAGTGCCTGTCGTGCCGTCGCCGAAACGGCGTATCAGTCGCGAGATGGTCCAGAAAAGGAACATCACCGTGGCACCGCTGGCCACTGCCGAGAGCATGTTCACCGCCCAAGCCACGCGCGCAACATCGCCGAAAGAGAGGAACGAAAACAGATGAGCCACAAGCATATACAAAGGCGCTCCCGGCGGATGCCCCACTTCCAGCTTGTATGATGTGGCAATCCACTCGCCACAGTCCCAGAAACTTACGGTAGGCTCGAGGGTGAGGGCGTAAACCGCGGTGGCAATTGCAAAAACCAGCCACCCGAAAAGGTTATTCCATTTAGAGAAATTCATCGGAAACTACCAGTTGACAACGGCTTTGTTAAAAATATCCTCGATTATCTCGTTCACAATCTCCTCCACCAGCGAGTTCTCGACGGACGAGAAGTTGAGCTGCGCGCTGAATTCTTTGTAGCGGTTGAAACTCTGCTCGAAATTGGCGTTGGGGTCCTTGGAGTTGGTGAAACTCACCTTCACGCCGATGGTCAGACGGTTCATGGCCGCCTGGTCGTTGCTGGTGATGGCCGTGGGCTGGACGGTGTAGGTGGTTATCTCGCCGCTTAGGTCGAGGTCGCCGCCCTGCTCCGTAACCACGAGGTTGGTCTGCGACGAGAAGGTGTTGCGCAGGCCGTCGCTCAGGATCTGGCTCAGCTGCGGGTTCACCGTAGTGGCGTAGTTGGGGAAATTGGCGATGGAGATGGTCTTGGCGTCGGCAGGGATGGAGGCTCCCGTGAAGGAATAGCCCCCCACGCAGCCGCAAAAGAGCGACAACAACGCCAAACACACGCACAAAACTGCCTGCGATGTGCGTTTGGACATCCTCCTAGCCACTCCAATTCTGTCTATTACCATAATATTCAACGCTTTACAACAAAAGTAAAGATGTTTTGACATTGCAAATTTACGCTTTTTTATTGAATTAACGACCATCCATAAAAATAAAATGCCACGACAGAGGAAATTAGCCCTTTCCATCCCGTTCCCCTACCCTTTTTTTGCCTTTCAGCATAATAAAAACAGTTTGGCGGTTACAAAAAAACAGCGACATTAAAATACGGAAAAACAAAAACAGTCAAATAAACAAATTATCACATTAAAAATCAGCCAATTCCACAACAAAACGACATAAAAAACAATGTAAAGTTTGGAAAAATGCAATAAAATTCGTATTTTTGTCGCTAATTTGGATGTTCACAGTTTAGAACATCGGCAAAAGTAAAATAATTGAAATATAGACATTTAAAAAAATATCTGTTATGAAAAAGACTCTGAAAATTTCGGTGTTGCTTACACTTGGAGTGATGATTTGCTGTGCTTTCGGCTCCTGCAAGTCGTCGAAATCTTCCGAAGGAGTGATGTACAACCAGAAACCTCGCAAAGGCTCACAGGCCATCAAGTCGAACTACAA
>DBXF01000049.1:0-2466 GCA_002309295.1 Bacteroidales bacterium UBA1219
GTTGGCGGTGATGGTGGTGCCGATGTTAAGTCCCATCACAAGGGCCATTGCCACCTCGAAGCCAATATATCCTTTGAAACACATGGCAAGCGCGATAGCCATCATGGCGGCGGAGGCCTGAACGATACAGGTAAGCACTATTCCGATAACGGTGAACAGCAACACCGAGAGGTAACCATGGTCGGAGATGGTGCCGAGGGCAGCCAAGAACTGCGGATAATCCTCCAGATTGGGCACTGCGGCCTGTAGGAAATCCATGCCGAGCAGCAGTAACGCAAAACCTATCACAAACTCGCCTATATATTTGAGCTTGTCACGGCTGGAGAACATGAAGAAGATGGCAAACGCCAACAGGAAAATCGGGAGTTGGAAAGTGTCGCCGGTGCCGCCGAGTGCGAAAATCTTAAGAATCCATGTGATGAGTGTGCTTCCGATGTTAGCACCCATAATCATGGCTATGGCGCCCGACAGATTCAGCATTCCCGCGTTGACAAAACTCACTATCATCACCGTGGATGCCGACGACGACTGTACCATAACGGTGAGCAACGTGCCGACAAGTATGCCGCTGAAAGGATTGTTGGTGATTTTGGCCATCAGGTGACGCATGCCTTTTCCTGCAATCTTCTGCAAGCCCTCGCTCATCAGTTTCATACCGTACAGGAAAAGCACCAGGGCGCCGGTAAGTTTCAAAAGTAGTAAAATAATCTCTAAAGCTGTCATTTTTACTGTTTTTTCTTAAAAGAGTGTCTGTCTATATTTCTGATTGTTAGTTTATTCCGTTTGTTTTTGCCGTTTTTGCGACGATACAAAAATACCTTTATGCTGTTAAACTACTGTTTAGCGGCTGTTACGTTTTTGTTACAAAAAATGACAAAACAACTCCACACTCGCTGTTACTGCGAGCTGGAGCAAGGGTGTTATATGCTGAAATTCAGTTTACTATGTCGGCATTGTCTGTTATTTCATGCTCATATTATGTTCTTGGTTTTTTTGTGAGTTTTCGATATCTATTGCTTCGGAGACGTTGATTACGTAGTCGCCGGTTTTTTCGTACAGGGCGTACATGCCGCTGTAGGTGCTTCCTGCCTGATAGGTGTAGCTGCGGTTTTTCAGGGCGTTGAGGTGATTGGCGCGCAACCTGTCGCGCAAAGCGTTTATCTTGTTCTCTGCAGCGTAGGCTTCGGCAAGGTCTATCTTGTCGTAGGGCTGGTTTAGGTTGTTGTCCATCACCGTAAGCGATTTTTCAACCAATTGGTACATATTGTTGAGGTTGTTGCGGCACTCTTGGTCGAGGGAGATGCCTTGCTCGCGCTGGTTTTTCTTCAGAATGGCCATCTGGTAAATGGAGTCGCCGATGCTTTCGAGGTTATCTACGATGCGTAGCATGGAGCTTATGCGCTGCGAGCTTTCGTTGCTGAGTTCACCCTCCGACACTTTGGTCAGGAACGAGGCAATCTCCAATTCCATCCTGTCGGTGATGCCTTCGTATTTTTTAATACGTTCAAACATTTCGTCGAACTCTATTTCCTTGGCATTGTCCAGATTTGGCAAAAAGCCGTACATGCGCACCACACGCTGCGAGAAATGTTCTATCTCCTTCTGTGCCGACTGTATGTTAAGTTCGGCTGTGTTGAGGTATCCGCCGGTGATGAATTTCAGACGGGTGTCGGGCTCCGTGTCATCGGCAGGTGTTTTCACCATCCAGTTCACTATTTTTATCAACAAAGGTATGAAAAAGGCAAGTATTACAGTGTTCACCACATTGAACAAAGTGTGGAACAGCGTTATGGCCAGAGGCAATGCCGCCGCCACTTGACTCTTGGGCGAGAGGTAGATATCCACGCCTGTAAAAGTGTCGGTAAGGTAGGCTATGAGGTGGGTTGTTGGATAGAAAAGTATCAGCGTTATCGCAGTGCCTATTACGTTGAAAAGCAGGTGTGCACGTGCCGCTTTCTTGCCGTTGGCATTGGCCGCCATGGCAGCGATGTTGGCGTTGAGGGTGGTGCCGATGTTCTGCCCCATCACAATGGCTATGGCCACGTCGAAGCCTATCCACTGGTTGGCGCACATTACAAGGGTTATTGCCATCACCGCCGAGCTGGCCTGCACCACCGCCGTGAGCAACGCCCCTATGGCTATGAAAATAAGGATGGAGAGGAATCCCTTGTCGGACCATTGGGCCATTGCCGAAAGGAAGGCTTCGTTTTGGCTGAAATCGGGGATCGCGTCCTGCAGCAGCTGCAAACCGATAAGCAGAATTGCCAGACCTATCACAAATTCGCTTGCCGACTTTGTTTTCGACCGTTTGGAAAGCATAAAGGGCAGTGCCGCGGCACACAGAATCAACGGCAGCACGAATTTACCCAATGAGCCTCCCATGCCCAGCAGTATAATCCACGAGGTGATGGTGGTGCCTATGTTGGCTCCCATCACCACGGCTATGGCTCCGGCAAGGCTCAGCAG
>DBXF01000049.1:2557-9792 GCA_002309295.1 Bacteroidales bacterium UBA1219
CGTCCAAGAATGCTGCGCATGCGGTTGCCCGCCATTTTCTGAAGCCCTTCGCTCATCATTTTCATGCCGTAGATGAATATGACCACGGCTCCGGTAACTTTCAATAGAAGTAATATGATTTCTGTAGCTGTCATTTTTGTCTTTGTTTTGTTTTTTTTTGTTATAAGGGACGGTTGTAACTTATTGAAAATTTGTAATTTCCGCAGATGCGATATCCTGTTGGAAACACTGCAAAAGTACCCCATTGATGTTACCCTTTGGTTTTGATGCTGTAAAATAATTGTTACACAGTGTTACAATTTGGTTACAAATGTAAACTTTGAAAAAGAAAGTATGTACGTTTGCGAAAGCGAAACGATTGTTGCAGTGGTTGGGAGTTTGGAATTTGGCGAAAAAAAAGATTTTGCTGTTTGCGGAAATTATTGTATATTTGCATGTTGCAATCTGTAACAGCAGTTACTGTAACAGCCGTTGCAATAATAACTTAACGCATATTATCATGAAATTCTACGATCGTGAAACAGAAAACATTGCCCTTGGCAATATAGAAAAAGCATCGGCCTTGGTGGCCCAGATGACAGTGATAACTGGCCGGAGACGGATTGGAAAAACAGCACTGATCAAACAGGCTTTCACGCGCATACCTTTTGTGTATTTCTTCGTGGTACGCAAGAGCGAGGCATTGCTTTGTCAAGAGCTGGCCGATATTGTAAGGGACTCTACAGGAGAGGATTTGGGAGAGTTCTCGTCGTTTTCCCGTCTGTTCCGCGCACTGATGAATCTGTCGAAGCGTCTGAATTTCACACTGGTTTTCGACGAGTTTCAGAATCTCCATTACGTCAACGAATCGCTTTTTTCCGAAATACAGAATATTTGGGACAGCTCCAAGGAAGGCAGCCACATCAATCTTGTACTTTGCGGCTCGGTTTACTCCATGATGACCAAAATTTTCGACGACGCGCACGAACCTCTCTTCGGACGTGCTACGCACCGCATCAATCTCAAGCCTTTCCGCACCGAAACTTTAAAGGAAATACTTGCCGACCATAATCCCGACTACAGTCCCGACGATTTGCTAACCCTTTATATGCTGACAGGCGGTGTGGCAAAATATGTCGAATTGCTCATCGACGACGGGGCTTTTACAAAAGATGCGATGATAGACACCGTCCTTTCGTTCGGCAGTTTCTTTATCACCGAAGGCTACGAAATGCTCCGCGAAGAGTTCGGCAAGGAATACTCCAACTATTTCTCTGTGCTTCAGGCAATTGCCGAGGGCAACACCGACCGCAGCAAAATCAAGAACTTCACCGGGATAGAGCCTGGAGGCTACCTCGACAAACTGGAGAAAAATTACAGTCTCATAGCCCGTCAAAGGCCGTTCCTCCAATCCGAAGGCACTAGAGATGTCCGTTACTATATTATCGACAATTTCCTGACCTTTTGGTTCCGTTTTATCCATAAATATCGCAGTGCTTTGGAAATCAATAATATGGATTATGTAAAGACAAAAGTTCAGGAGGATTACAACACATTTTCGGGTTTTATCCTCGAACGCTATTTCCGACAGCAATATGCCGAGACAGGTCGTTACAACATAGTGAGCAACTACTGGAAACGCGAAACCGACGAGATAGACCTAATTGCCGTTGACGATAACGACAAATATATGGTTATAGCCGAGTGCAAGCGGCAGGCAAAACGCATCAGTCTTGAGCTGCTTCGGCAAAAAGCCCGCGACATTATTTCGAAACGCCGCCGCTACAAAGTGGATTTTCGCACCCTGTCTCTCGAAGATATGTAAAGACTTAATAAAGTCCTAAACCACAAATTTTAACATGATTAATTGTTGATAATTTGTTGTATATTTGCATGTTGCAATCTGCAACAGCGGTTACTGTAACAGCCGTTGCAATAATTTTACATCTTGTGAAGCATCAAAAACTAATAATGGCAAGACAAAATAAACTAAAAGCAACGGACCTTTCGATAGCGACCGACCGAAACAAAATTTACAAGATTAAAAAGATTTCGCGAGTGGAACGAGCGGGAGCATTCCAACTTCTGACTCCCGACTAAATCAGTATTTCCGGCAAGCCGAGGTCGGCGGCCAGTTTTTTCATCAGGCGGTTGGCGTCGCGTATCGACTGCCGTGCCCAGCCGAGTTTCACGTCCATCTGCTCGTCGGGCGCAAGGTGCCAGTCCAAACCGGGGGTGGAACGCATCTTCTCCGTTAGGTAGAAAGTGCACAGCGCCGCCGACACCGATATGTTGAAACTCTCCGTAAATCCGTACATCGGTATTTTTACATAGCCGTCGGCGAGGTCGATGGCGGTTTGCGAAAGTCCCGTAAGCTCGGTGCCGAACACAAGGGCTGTCGGTTGCGAAATGTCCAAGTCGGCAAGCATCACGTCGTTTTCGTGGGGCAGGGTGGCGATTATCTTGTATCCCCGTGCGTGCAGTGCGTCGAAAGCGGCGCGGGTGTTGTCCTCGCCGTTGCGGTTGTAGCGGTGGTAGTCCACCCATTTCGAGGAGCCGAGGGCCACGTCGGGGTTCAGCTGGTACTCGTAGCGGTTTTCTATCACATGCACGTCCTGAATGCCGAAACAGTCGGCGGTACGGAGCACGGCACTGGCGTTCTGCGACTGGTATATGTCCTCCAAAACAAGGGTAAGATGTCGGGTGCGGTTTTGTATGTTGTTGTCCAACAGCTGTCTGCGGTTGTCGGTGCAGAACTCGGTGAGGGCCGAGTAGAGCTGCTGTTTCTGCTCGTAGCTGTAAAGCTCGAACATCGGGCGTTTGTGTGATTTTATTTCGGACATTGTTTTGTTGCTTTTTATACGGGGGTTACACCCCCGCTTGTTATCCCCAGACTGCACTGCGTTTGTCCGGGGTTAATAATATTATGTGCCTCCGGCACATTTTTGGTATATTGTTTTTTTAATTTTTCGTGTTTTTAGATGTTCATTTCTCCGACAGATCGAACATCACATCCTGAATGAATTTGTTGAGGGGGTAGGTGGCTCGCACGTGCGCCACCACGTTTTTCAGGAAACCCTCGGCGGTGACGGTGTCGTTGCTGAAATCGGCCACCGAGACGTAGTGTTTATGTTTCAGCAGGTCGATGTCGGGGAAGTCGGGGTCGAACCCCTTGGGGGCTTTCTTCAGCGATTCGATGTTCCAAAGTATTGAAGGATAATACTTTTTGTACTCCTTGCTGCCGATGATGCCCTTGAAAGTGTCGATGTTGTAGTAAATCTCCTTGCGGATGGCGTCGAGCAGCTCGGGCGAGGGCAGGTAAATGCCGCCACCGAACGACGACTCGCCGTTTTGTATGTGCAGGTAGTAGCCCGGACGGCCGTGCTGTTTCACCCCGCCTGTGGCTATATACACCGCAAAATGTGTCTTGTACGGCGTTTTGTCGGGCGAAAACCGCAGGTCGCGGTAGATGCGGTACATGCAGTTCTGCGCTTTCTGCATCCCGATGCTGGGGTCTATCTTGTAGATTTCCGGTATCAGCGCCTCCACAAACTCCAGAAAATCGGCGCGGGCGGCCTCGTAACGCTCCTTGTTGGCCATGAACCACTCGCGGTTGTTGTTCTGGCTCAAGTCGTTGAGGTATTCGTAAACAAAAGGTGATATGTGATCCTTCATCGTTTTTTTTAATTAGTAATGTGTAGTGAGTAATTAGTAATTGGTGCCTGAGGTCACTGAGCCTGTCGAAGTGTCGAAGGCATGTATCCAACCGACCACCGACCAATTTTTAACTTTCAACTAAAATCTTTCACTTTTAAATTAACAACTTTCAATTATCAACTTTCAACTTTCAATTTTCAATTTTCAACTTTTATAAAAGTTCATCTCCTCCACGTATTTCAGCACGGGGTCGGTGAGGATGTATTTAACTGATTTTCCGTTTTTTATACACTCGCGTATGTAGCTCGACGATATGTTGAACAGCGGTGAGTTGATGAGGTGCACATGCGGATGGTTGTCCCACTGCGTTTTGGGGCTGTCCACGCGCGGGTACACGCAGATATGGTAGTTGTCGATGATGTAGCGGTAGTTGTGCCAGCGGTGGAACGACGCAAGGTTGTCGGCACCCATTATCAGGCAGAAATCCTTGTCGGGATAGCGTTCGCCGAGGTGTGCCAGTGTGAGCGAGGTGTACGACGGCCGCGGCAGCGAAAACTCAATGTCGCAGGCGCGGAAACGCGGGTTGTCCTCGATGGCCACCTTAAGTATCTGCAGCCGGTGATGGTCGGGCAGGAGGTTTTTCTGCTCCTTGAAAGGGTTTTGCGGCGAGAGCACAAACCACACCTCGCGCAGCGCGGCATCGTCTAGTATGGCGTTGGCAATAGCCAGATGCCCCACGTGGATGGGGTTGAAGGAACCAAAATACAAACCGGTTTTCCCTTCGAGCGGTTTCATAGGAAAAAGGTCGGGATTTGCGGTGTCGGACCGCCGATTAATAGTATTTGTAACGTGTTACGAAGCCGATGCTTTTCAGTTTCTTGCCGCGGAAAGTGTAAATTTCCGAAATTTCGTTGGCTCCCGACGAAACGCGCAACACGTTGATATTGGCCAGGTAAGCCCTCGGGTAGGTGTTGAAAAACTTGCTGAACACCTCTTCTTTGCTCATGCCCACCTTGATGCCGTTCTGCAGCACTATGTTGGTGTCGGTGATATAGCCGTCAACCATTTCCATCTTGTTGGTGTTGATGGCTATAAAGGCATCCACGTGGCTGCCGTCGAGGCGGCTGAGGGTGTTCACCGAAACGTGCAAGGTGTCGAAAAAGTTCTGATATCCCGACTCGCGGTACCAGTCGATACCCGAGCGGTGTACGTAACTCTCTATCTTGCTGTGTTTTCCGAGGGGGTAGATTACATATTCCGACAGCGAGATAACCGTCATCGTGTCGGTGTAGTATTTGATGTCCTTGACCATATATTCGGGACGGGCGAAAGTTTTCATCCGTGCCGAGATTGCTCTTTGCGACAAGTTTTGCGAAAAAACCTCGCCAAGACTCAATATTATCACTGCAAAAACAAGAATTTTTCTCATATTTTACGTTGTTTTATTACGTTATTCTTTTGATTTTCAGTGCATAGGCACAGAAAGTGTGCAAAAACTGACGTTTACAACACAATCTGCAAATATACGAAAAAAATCGGGATTTAGTGTGTTTGGGGGTGATTTTTGTGGATTTTTTAGTTTAAGAAAGGTATTTTACTCCTCTTTGTGCGGGATTTTTAAACCTGTTGCAAGTCAGCTGCAAATGGTGAAGTGCCATTTATTTGTCATTCTAAAGGCAAGCAGTTTTTAATATAGTCCGTTATTATTTCTTCAACAATAGTGAAAATAAGCACATTGCCTTTCAAATTCCAAAAATATGTGGTTGGAACAACACGGGAATCAATATTACCTTGTCCGTTGTGTTTTTTAAATAATGATGCGTCATTTTCTTTAATATGAATAAAGTAAACCACCACCAACCTTTCGAATTGTTCACTTTCTCGGAGTTCAAAGCTGGTTTTTGTTGAAGATATTATGTGATAATTATATGGAACATGTTTTTTTACGACATTCAATCCATCACTATCAGAATGAGTGACATATAGACTTATGTGAGATGAACCACAACCGCATTTTAAATATAATTTCTTTAAGTATTCTTTGCGTGCTGTTGACAGAACGCTATCCGCAACAGGTGTTATTTGGGCACTTGCAAAAAATATGTTCATCAGGAACATAATAATAATAAATCCTTTTCTCGTATAGGTAGGCATAAATTATGCTATCAAGATTGAGCGTTTTAATTACTGTTGAGATGATAACAAAGCCCTTTAAGTTCCTTTGCTTTCATTGCCTGACTACATAACTTGTCTCTAGGAATATAATACCCTCCTTCTTTAAAATGCCATAAAGAATGGCGAGGTGGTGGAGAGCCAAGCACCTTCCAAAACCCATCCCAAAGAGATATAGTGAGATATAATTCATCTTTCTTTTTAATCTGATAATCATTGCACACAAAACCTGAGTCTATGCTAACAATGGAGAACTTCTCTCCTTTAAAAGACTTATTAGTCCTATACAAGTTTGCCAGTTCTGGAAAACAATTGGTGTCCATCAATTCTACAGTAATAAGATAACATTTCGGCAGACTGTCAACAGGAAGTTTGTTATTATCAACCATGTATTTGGTTGGCACTTTGTATATTTTCACCACCTTAAAATGTGCTGATAACGACCAGTACTCTTGTTCATTTGAGCCCTGAGCTAAGCCTTTATTTACAAACAAAAGCAGGCAAGAAAGTACAGAAATGTGTAATATAATTGATTTCATTATTTTTATGATTGGTTTTTTGTTGCGTATACAGTTGTCGCTTATTTGTAATAGTGAATTTCATTGTTCTTTTTCCAATCTGCAAATATACGAAAAAAATCGGGATTTAGTGTGTTTTGTGTAACTTTTTCGCTTTTTTGCAGTAAAAAAGGACTGAAACACCGCCTTTATGGGGGTGGATTGTGTTTTTATGTATAACAATGGATAAGTTGCAGATTACCACTGGTTTGGACGGACTTGCGGAGTCGGCGCGGGAGCTTTTGCAGGCCTTCCCCGACGACCGTTTTTTCGCCTTCTACGGCAAGATGGGCGTTGGAAAGACCACCCTTATCAAAGAGCTGTGCCGTGCCCTCGGCTCCGACGACAACGTGTGCAGCCCCACTTTCGCCATCGTCAACGAGTACCTTGCCGCAAACGGCGACCCCATCTATCATTTCGACTTTTACAGGATAAACAGTCTTTCCGAGACTTACGACATAGGCTACGAGGAGTATTTCTACAGCGGCTACTACTGTTTCACCGAATGGACCGAGAAAGTGGAGCCCCTGCTGCCCGAATCGTATATCAAAGTGTGCATCGAGGAGCTGCCTTCGGGCCAACGCCTCATCACCGCCATAAAAATCTGAATATAACACCAATGATTATATAGAACACGGATGACACGGATATAACGGATTGATTTTGTGTAATTTTAAATGCAAGCCTGATTGCGATTATAACGAATAATTAGATTATGGGAATATTGAACGAGATAGAGAACGAGCTGGCCACGCTGCCCGAACTCAAACACGACAAAACCGCCAACAAGAAATACCTTATCGGCGTGCCCGACGAGAGTGCCGACTACGAGACGCGTGTGGGGCTCACCCCGCAGGCCGTTTCCATACT
>DBXF01000049.1:9819-11195 GCA_002309295.1 Bacteroidales bacterium UBA1219
GGGTTCAGCGACTTGGAGTACTCCGAGGCCGGCGCCGTCATCGCCGACCGCCACACGGCGTTCCAAACCGACATCATTTTCAAGGTGCAGTCGCTAACCGCCGACGAGATAGAGCTGGTGAAACCCAAGGCCACCGTGTTTTCGGCCCTTACGCTGAAATATCACGACTGCCAGTATTTCCGTGCCTTGCACGAACGCAAGATTACAGCCGTGGGCTACGAGTTTATGGCCGACAGCCGCGGGCACCACAATTTCCTGCGGGCTATGAACAGCATTGCGGGCAACGTCGGTTTTATGGTGGCCGCCGAATACCTCTCAAACCCGGGCTACGCCAACCGTTCGATGCTTGGCTCCGTGGCGGGGATACCGCCCACCGAGGTGGTGATTCTCGGCGCCGGACGCTCGGCCGAAACGGCTACCAAAATGTTTGTCGCGGCAGGGGCCAACGTTAAGATTTTCGACAACTCCATCTCGCGTCTCAACGAGATTAGCCAGCGGCTGCAAACGCCTGTTTATACGTCGGTTATATATCCCGAGCTGCTCAAAAAGAGCATCGCCTCGGCCGATGTGCTGATAGCCGCTTTCCACAGCAACGAGCCCGACTCGCAGTATATCGTCAGCGAGAACATGGTGGCCTCGATGAAACAGGGCAGCCTCATCATCGACATCAGCATCGACCTGCGCAACACCATCGAGACATCGCGGGTTACCACCATTCCCGACCCCGTTTTTGTGAAACACGGCGTGCTGCACTACTGCGTGCCCAACATGCCCGCGCGTGTGCCAAAAACCGCTTCAATGGCCATTAGCAACTTGCTGGTTCCCATACTGATGCGTATCGCCGAAGGCTGTAGCGTAAACGAGCTTCTGGCCGAGAACGAGGAGCTGCAGCAAGGCACCTATTTCTTCAACGGCATACTCACCAACCAGACCGTCGCCGACTATGTGGGCCTCAGCGCCAAAGACCTACAAATACTGCTGAAACTGCCGTTAAGTTGAAAATTGAAAGTTGAAAATTGACATGCTCCTTGCCGCAAGCGGATTTTTAATTCTCCTAGCCGCAAGCGGCTGAAATCTTGGGAATCTAAACAATATTTCGCCGAAGGCGAAAGCAATTTACAAGATTAAAAAGATTTCGCGAGTGAAACGAGCAGGAGAATTAAAATGATTTATAGAAACCCGTGAGCCGTAGGCGAACAGGAGAACAAAAAAAGATTTACAGACACAAACGCACTACCGATGCCAACCCTCACCATCATACAGAAGAAATCGCGGCTGATGCCTGCGTTGCCGCACAAACTGGTTGTCAATAATCAGGTGGTGGGCATAATGAAAAGCGCCGAGACCAACGTGGAACTCCCTGCGGGACAGTACAA
>DBXF01000049.1:11240-11468 GCA_002309295.1 Bacteroidales bacterium UBA1219
AACGTGCTCACTTTCAGCGACAGGGAGAAGATTTGGGATGCGCTGCTGGTAGTTGACATGGTGCTGTGGGTGGCTGAGCTGTTTTTCGAGCTGCCCTCGCCGTGGGATGTTGTCTATCAGGTGTTTACCAACGGATATCTGGTGGCATGGCTCGTTTACGAATGGGTGATACGCAAACGCTATTTCCGTATGAATTTCGGTACTTATAAACTTGCTTAAAAATGAAAC
>DBXF01000008.1:0-8032 GCA_002309295.1 Bacteroidales bacterium UBA1219
TCCTTGATGGCCTGCGGCGAGGTCCAACGGATGAGGTTGAGGTAAGAACCGGCCTTGTCGTTGGTTCCGGAGGCACGTGCACCGCCGAAGGGCTGCTGTCCTACAACGGCTCCGGTGGGTTTGTCGTTGAAATACATATTGCCAGCGGCATTCTTTAGCAGGTCGTAGCCGGCACGGAGAGCCTTGCGGTCGGAAGCGAATATGGCTCCGGTGAGGGCGTAGGGCGAAGTGCTGTCGAGGATCTGGCAGGTCTTTTCGTAATCTTTGTCTTCGTACACATAGATGGTGATGATGGGTCCGAAGATCTCTTCGCACATCGACTTGTAGTCGGGTTTCTTGGCGAGGATGACGGTGGGTTCGATGAACCAGCCTTTTTTCTTGTCGCATTTGCCACCGAAAACGATTTCGGCGTCTTTGCTCTTCTTGGCGTGGTCGATGTAGTTCTTGCAGTTGTCGAACGAAGCTTCGTCGATAACGGCGTTGACGAAAGCGGAGAAGTCGCGGACGTCGCCCATCTTTATCTCTTTCAGCATACGGCCGATAACTTTTTCAACTTTGGGCCACATGGAGGCGGGCACGTAGGCACGGCTGGCTGCGGAGCATTTCTGGCCTTGGAATTCGAAAGCACCACGCACGATGGCGGTAGCCACTTGGTCGGGGTCGGCACTTTTGTGAACCATGATGAAGTCCTTGCCGCCGGTCTCACCGACAATCTTGGGATAGGTTCTGTATTTGTCGATGTTCTGTCCTATAGCTTTCCAGAAGCCTTTGAAAGTGCCTGTGGAACCGGTGAAGTGAACACCAGCGAGGTTTTCGTCGGCGAAAGCCACACTGCCGATGAGGGCACCGCTGCCGGGGAGGAAGTTCACAACGCCGTCGGGAAGTCCGGCTTCCTTGTATATCTTCATAAGGATATAGTTGGAGAGCATGGCGGTTGTGGAGGGTTTCCAGATACATACGTTACCCATCAGGGCGGGGCTCATGCAGAGGTTGGAAGCGATGGACGTGAAGTTGAAAGGAGTGATGGCGAACACGAAACCTTCCATAGCGCGGTAGGTTACATAGTTGAGAGTGCCGGCGTCGGAGCAGGGCTGGTCGCTGTAGATCTGCGAAGCATAGTAGGCGTTGTAACGGAGGAAGTCGACGAGCTCGCAAGCGGAGTCGATTTCGGCCTGCATAGTGGTCTTGCCCTGGCCGAGCATGGTGGCGGCGTTGATGAGATAACGGTATTTGCCGCTGATGAGGGTGGCTATCTTAAGCATAACGCTGGCACGGTCGATCCAGGGGGTGTCGGCCCATTCCTGACGTGCTTTCATAGCTGCGGCGATGGCTGCCTTCACTTCTTTCTCGCTTACCTTGTGGTAGCGAGCGAGAACGTGGTGGTTCTCGGTAGGCATTACGATTTCGCCCATATTTTTGGTTTTCACCTCTTTACCACCGATGATGGCGGGAATTTCGGTAACTTTGTTGTAGAGTTCATCGAGAGCTTTACGGATTTCTTTGCGCTCGGGGCTGCCGGGAGCGTAGCCTTTCACCGGTTCGTTTTCCGGCTTGGGGAAATGGAAAATTGTGTTATTCATATTATAAAACGTTTAAAGTTATTATTATCAATACCGAACGTCAAAAGCCATATTACCATCTGATTCCATGATATTTACGAATTATTTGACGTTTTTTCAGACAAACAAAGATACAAATAAAAAATGAAAAACGGAAAATTGTTTTTGTTTTTTACAACAAAACAATTGGACAACAAGCGTATTACACATGTTATCAATCTGTTAAAACAGTACATGTCTGAATGAACGACGTTGCCAAACTATTCAAGGTTGAAGACGAAAGGCAATGAGAACTGAACACGTACAGGTTTGCCTTTCTGCTTGCCGGGTTTCCAACGTGGCATCTTGTTGACCACACGCAGAGCCTCGGCACCACAGCCGCCACCTATATCTTTAATTACTTTTGCGTTGGTGATTCTACCGTCTTTTTCGACAACGAACGAGACAATGACTTTCCCCGTGATGTTTTGCTCTTTTGCCGTATCGGGATAGCTGAGGTTCGATCCCAAAAATTGGTACAGAGCCTCTTCCCCACCGGGAAATTCGGGCATTTGCTCGACCACGATAAAGGAGGGGTCGGAGACGGATTCTTTGACGTTGCTTTTTCTGTCGGTGTTTTGCGCGGAGAGCGTCGCAACTGCGAGCAACATTACCAAGGATAAAACTATTTTCTTCATATCTTGTTACTGAAAGGGAACAGCTATGCTGTTCTTTTGTTTTGGTTTCGTGTTTTTCGTTATTGAAAGGGAACAGCTATGCTGTTCTTTTGTTTTTTTCATTTATTTGGTTTTAGTTCGAGGACCACGTACTCGCTTTTGGAGCCGATGCGGAATTTGCCGCCCCAGATGCCGAGTCCGGAGGAGACATAATACTGCGTTTTGCCACGCTGGTGCGAGCCGTAGGATTTTTCATACAACGCTCTTGTTATCAGATTGATAGGAAACACCTGCCCGTCGTGGGTGTGTCCGCTGAACTGGAAATCGACACCGGCTTGCTCGGACTGCTCGAGGTTGTAGGGCTGGTGGTCGAGGAGGAATATGTATTTGCTTGTGTCTTGGTTTTCAAGTATTTGGCCGATGGTATTGCGGTTGGAGACGCTGCGGTCGTTGCGGCCGGCTATAAGCAGGTCGTCGCCGAAAGGCACACAGGTGTCGACAAGCTGGTTGATGCCGGCCTTGCGGTAGAAGTCCTTGGCCTCCCCTACCCCGGAGATATACTCGTGGTTGCCGAGACAGGCATAGACGGGGGCGTTGAGCCTATGGAACTCCTCGTACATACGTTGCTGATTTACAGGATACGGGCTTATGTCGATGATATCGCCGGCAATGAGGATGAGGTCGGCATTTTCGGCGTTGAGCATATCCACCCACTTGGCAAGGGTGCCGCGCTGGTTGTGGTAGCCGATATGCAAGTCGCTAAGCATAAGCACCTTATACGGCTTGGAGAGCTGCTTTTCGGTGGTGGCTGAGATTTGTGTGCGGTACTTATGATAATAGTGGATGTTTCCGTAAAGGAAGATGACGAAAATCACGCCCGTCACCAACAGGGTGCCTTTGAGGGAGTTGTGCAGCAGGTCGGCGGGAATGACGTGGGTGAGGCGTAGGATGTCGAGCAGCAGAAAGAGCATGAAAAGGTAGAGAAGTATCATCACCCACGAAGTGGTGATTTCGTAGATGACCGCGGCGAGGGAAACTGGCAACTTCTCCATGCCGATGACGACGCTAAGTATCATGGAAACAATGAGTAACACTCCCAAAGCTACAACTACTGTCTTGGCGATGTTGCCGAAAGGCATTATCTTCCAAATACGCACCAAAACATAGGTTAAAGCGGCCAAGACTGCGGCTAAGAAGATGATTATCATTGTTTTGTTCATGTTACTGAAAGGGAACCGCTATGCGGTTCTGTTTTTTCTTTTCTATTGTTTCGTTTTTTTCTATTGAAAATGTTACTGAAAGGGAACCGCTATGCGGTTCTGTTTTTTTCTTTTCTATTGTTTCGTTTTTTTCTATTGAAAGTTGCTATTGAAAGGGAACAGCTATGCTGTTCTTTCTGTTTTTTTATGTTATTTCTTTTACTTGTTTTCCTATTTGTTTTTCACGTCGAGGGCGTCGCGGATGCCGTTGCCTACGAGCATAAAGGCCAGAACGATAATCATGATGGCGAAACCGGGCAGGAGCGCGAGATAGGCGGAGTCGAGGAGGATGTAGGCGTAGTTCTCTTTGACCATGGTGCCCCACGATGGCATAGGCGGCTGCACGCCGATACCGAGGAAACTCAGGCCGGCTTCGAGGAGTATGGCGGAGGCGAAATTGGAGGCGGCGATAACCACCACAGCGCCAATGACATTGGGCAAGATGTGTCGGAAAATGATACGGAAAGTGCGGTAACCCAGTGCTTTAGCCGCTTCAACATACTCTTTTTCGCGGATGCTGAGCACCTGTCCGCGGACCACACGGGCGACATCCACCCACATGGTAAGTCCCACAGCCACAAAGACTTGCCAAAAGCCTTTGCCCAGTGCGAAGGTGATGGCGATGACCAGAAGCACGGTGGGTATGGACCACACGACGTTGATAAGCCACATTATCAGGCTGTCGACCCAACGTCCGAAATAGGCGGCCAAAGCGCCGAGGGTGATGCCGATAAGCAGAGCGATGGCGATGGCGATGAAACCTACGGAGAGGCTCACACGACTGCCTATCATTATCTGGCTTAGCACATCGCGGCCGTAGCCGTCGGTGCCGAGGACGAAGGTGCGTTTTTGGATGCAGTGCCTACGCACGTATTGTTGCAATTCGGGCACGGAGTATGTATGTGGCTGGTTTTTAAGGTCGTAGTAGGTGGTTTTGCCGTTGGAACTGGAGATGGGTTTGTCGGGGTTGACGGCAAAAGCGATGTCGGCAAGGGCGAAACGGAGTATCTCGCCGTCGTTGGGGGTGGAGCCGGTGTAGGTCTCGACGCGAAGACTGTCGGCATAGAAATAGTATTTGTATATGGGATAGGCGTAGTAGCTGAGGGGCTCGCCGCGTAACATCTTGGAAATAAGAGAAGTACGCTCGCGCTCAACATTTTCCTCCACACAGAGCAAAGTGGCGGTAGAGCCGGGCTTGAGGGTGGCGAGCTCGAGGTACTGCTGGTTGCAATACGGGGTGCTGTCGGGAGTGATGAGATAGCCGAGAATGGCAGTAATGGCGAAGAGTATGATGACGACAAGGCTGGTCATGGCCATTTTGTTGCGTTTGAAACGCCGCCACACCTCGCGGTTGAGGGACACGCCGCCCTCGGCATCGGCCACGGAATTGCGCAGTTTCTGCCCGAACAAACGTCCGAAAAACTTCCTCTCTGCCATTATCTATCTTGGTATCAGGTGGTTATGTTTTATGTAATGAAATTAGTCCAAAAGCAAAGATACGATTTTTTTTAATTCGGAGGTCGGAATTCGGATTTCGGAATTATTTCTCCTGCTCGCTGAAGCTCGCGAAATCTCTGTAGATTTTGGGTATTCTTATTTTCCTACTCGCCTACGGCTCGTGAAATCTTTTGAATCTTGTAAATTGTTTCGCATTCAGCGAAAGCCACGAAACAACTATAAATTATAAACTATTAATTATCAACCAAATTCACTGAATACTGATTCCTGAATACTGATTACTCTTTCTCTTTCAGCAGTTTGTCGAGTTTTTTCTCTATCTCGTCGAGTTTGGCTTTGACGTCGTCGTTGTTGTCGGCTACCATGGCATCGACAAAGACGGAGTTGATGAACGACATGCCTATGATGCCGCCCATTATCAGCAAAAGACAGAAATAGAAACGTACTATCTTGCCGATGGCGGGAGTGGTGGCAGCGGCGATGGTGTCGGGGATGTCGTACCAGCCCTCGACGGTGCAGATGCGGAAGACGGAATAGATGGAGTCGAGCGGGGTGGCGAAATAAGCGGGGGCTATGTCCTTGAAAAGACTGCAGTTGATTAGTCCGAACACGACCACGAGCACAAGGAAACAGAGCAGTATGGCGTAGGACTCACGGATGGCCATCTTGAACCCCGCCACAATTTTGGAGAAATTGGGAAGGAAATGCAACACACGGAGGAAACGCAACGTGCGTAACAATCTTAGTACCAGCAGGAAAGAAACATCGAACATGCCCAAATCAACGAAAAGCGCCACGAGGGAAGGCAGGGAGATGATGACCAAAATGCCGTCCAAACGGTTCCAGCCCGACGACCAATAGCCTTTGGCTCCGTACTCGAAGTGCTTGACAATCATCTCGATAATAAAAACTACGGTACATACCGCATCGAGTGCCTGAAGCAACACATTGTCGATATTGCTGGCCTGTAAAAAGATGACCACGGCGCTGACGAATATCACGCCGAGGATGAATTTCTCGTTGAGAAAGAGGTTTTTTATATGTTTCATAACAACGTAATTATTGATGTACAAAAGTGCGAGGGCTATTTTGTCTCAGCCACAAGCATTGTGCAAAGGTACGGAAAAAATATGATTTTTAACGCGATTTGATGCGACTTAATCTATATCTTTGATTATCAATACTATTGATTTTTTTAAGGCAGAAAATTACAACTTTTTCCATTTTTTTGAGGTAAATTTTACAACTTTTTCCGTTTTTTCGGGGCGATTTTTACAACTTTTTCCATTTTTTCGAGGTAAATTTTACAACTTTTTCCATTTTTTTCACCCACCTAAAAGTGTGTTTGAACACTGATTTATCCCTTTTCGCCTGCGGCTCGAGAGTTCTTGTGGATTATTTTGAACACGGATTGGACGGATGATACGGATTTTTGACCACGAATGGCACGAATATGCACGAATTTGTGTATGGGGGCAAAAGAGGCTGGGTGAGGGCAAAATAAAAGGCTGGCGGAGCCAGCCTTTGCTATGTTTTTTTCTTGAACTATTTCTTTTTTATTATTTTTTTAATTCTTTTAAACCATAAAGAATATCATTAATCCTATCTTTAAAAAGAACACTTGGATGATATGTATCAATAATAATAACATTTTTATTTTTATCTTTATAGAAATCTGCTCTAAAATTCGCTAATTGAGTTCTATAGTCTGGTTCAGATTCAATGATAAATTTTTGTGAGAAGCATTTATCTCTTTTAAATAGTTCAAACGTACCGCCAAAAATAATAATATTAGGATTGCACTTTTCAATCTGACTCAACAAAACATTTTTCCAAATACTATAATTATCATAAAGCTCACTTGGTGCAGTTTGCTTATTACCAGGCATCTTACCCACATTAATAACAGCCAGTTTTCGCAAATAATCAAGATCTTTAGTTTTGTATTCACTTAATTCAAACTCATCAAATTGTAATTTAACATTGTCAATAATTGCAAATGATATGTACAGAATCGGCCTCCACGTCCTACTACTTTCACCATGAAAGGGTGATTTTTTTTCATCTGGGTCATTATATGATTCATCTATTATATCTTTTAATGACCAACCATCTCCCGTACTTCTTGGTTTACCACACTTTTTCGTGAAATCATCATACGGATTTTTCAGCACCCACATAATTCGAGTTTCTTGTTTTTTCCAATCTTTTTCATCGCCTAACAAACCGTCGTATACTGGGTTCAACTTGGGTTTTGTTTTAATAAGTTTGTTCTCTTTTGCACATTCGTCAATTAAAACTGCAAATTTTTCATTTAATGTTGCCATAATGCATTTACACATAGACTTCTAATTAAACTTATTTTTTCCTCGTCCCCCCTACCTCCCCTGCCGAAGTCAGTTTAAACAAGTTCGGGTGGAAACGATTTTGCAAAGTTACGTTTTTTTTCTCCAAACTTCCAAACCGACGGAAACTCTGCCCGAAGGGCAAAAAAATTGTCAACTCTCAACTCTCAATTTTCAACTTGTCAAAGTATTTTCATCGCTATTTGGGCGCAGGCATCGGCGTCGGCGAGGGCGTGGTGGTGGTTTTTCATACGGTAGCCGCAGGCCGNNTACAATATCTCTCTTGCTATCCAGGCACAGGCTTCTGCATCAGCAAGTGCATGATGGTGATGTTCCAGTTGATAGCCACACTCCGCAGCGACGGTGTGGAGCTGGTGGTTGGGCAGACGCTTGCCAAAATGGCGCCGCGAGGCCCGGCAGGTGCAGTGGAAGGTGTAGTCGGGGTAGTCCATCTGATAGACACGGAAGGCCGCCCGCAGACAACGCTCGTCGAAACGGCTGTTGTGGGCCACGAGGGGCAGTCCGGCGATGAGCGGCTCCACCTGCCGCCACACGGTGGGGAACGAGGGGGCGGTGTCGGTGTCTTCGTGCCCCAAGCCGTGCACCTCGCTGCAGAACCAGCTGTAGTAGTCGGGCTCGGGGTGGATAAGGGAGTAGAATGTGTCGGCAACCACGCCGCCGCGCACCACCACCACTCCCACGCTGCACACGCTGCTGGGATGTCCGTTGGCGGTCTCGAAATCTATTGCTGCAAA
>DBXF01000008.1:8078-10278 GCA_002309295.1 Bacteroidales bacterium UBA1219
GTGAAGATGTTGAATTGTTTAAGTGTTTAATCGTTTAACTGTTTAATTGTTGTGTAGTTTAATTGTTTAACTGCAAACTCAACACTGCAAACTACAAACTAACTACCAGAGGCTTCCCTCCATCCAGCGTTTGACGAGTTTGCGTTGGTGCTCGAGGGTTTCGTCGGGGTACACCCGCCTATGACGCTCTTCGATGGGGGCGAGAATGCTCTCTGCATCCTTGCACTGCTTGTCCACACGCCATTCGTCGCTGTACAGTCCGGTGCGGTAATCGCGCACATAACCGCAATAGACGCACGACTTAAGCAACTCGGTGAGCAGCCAAAGCAACTCGCGTTTGTCGAGCAACATTATACGCACGTAATAGTCGTGGGTGCCGAAGAGTCTTTCGAGGTAGTCCATCACACAATACTGTATGGCGTGACGGTAGGTGTATTCGCGGCCCTCGGCGTAACGGTTGATAACACGGCTGAGCTTGCCTCCGCGTCGGGCGAAAATGCCCAAAGCGATGAGTTTGTTTTCCATAGGGCGATGTTCCCACTCGTACGAACAATGGTCCCAGTAGTCGCGATTGGCAAGAACGCTTTCGTATTCTTTGAGCGGAAGTTTTTCGTAATATTCGAAGTTGAACATGATTTTGGTGATTAGTGATTGGTGATTAGTGATTTGTTTGTGAACAGTGAACAGTGAACAGTGAGCTGTGATGAAGAGCGTGGACAATGATTGTTTAACTGCAAACTCAACACTACAAACTGCAAACTATTTTCATTGTTCTTGTATTGCAAAGATACGACGTTGGTGTGCCATTTGGTGGCACAGTGGGTTTCAGTATGGCATTGAGATGGTGAGGGGGAAGGGCGAGTAGCTGGGGGAAGGGTGAGGGTTTGTTAAGTGAAATTCTATTAGTATTATACTATCAGCCGCTTTGCCCAATTTAAAATTTCTGGCGTGGCTTCCATCACAAACTCTTGTCCCCTGCAAGTTGATTTGAAAAAATTATTTTTCCAAGGATCAGGGTGGTAGCTGATTTCCACTTTTTTGAAGAAAGAAGGCAAATCCCAGCACCCTCGTGGCATGCCAGCTTTTGTTAGCACCCTGTCTGCACGGTATTTCAAAAGCCCACAGCCTTTCAGTTCTGGCAAAAAGGACAACGTATCCGATGGTAAGAATATAGTATTTAAATCTTCGTTTCTTATTTTTTTGTCGGCAATATGGGGATGCTCTTTCAGCCATTCCGGAGCATCATCTTTTTTTTCAACGACATCCCCTATTTGCATATAACCATATACAATGTGTTGGTTTGGAGCTTTTTTCCGATATACAAGTTGACCATTCTTTTCCTCCGTTGCTCTGAACCATCCAAAAAAGAGAAATAAATCGCCGACAGACACATGCTGTCTTTTCAAATGTGACAAAGCTGAACCCGCTTGTCCAAAAGCAGGCTTCCATCCCTGCATTCGTGCTTTAACTTCCATCCTGAGGTCAGGATCCAAATGACACATACTATCGGCTTTCCATTTGGTATTTGATTTTAATGAATGGATGATATCATAATAACTCATTCCATTCCAGTGAAGTGATTCATACGAAACGTTGCCATCATCATCCGGAATCGGCAATGACAACAAAGTTCCATCTGGCAAGATTGGATTAGCTTGTTCGCCATTTGCTGAATCAAAACCCTTTCTGCTCAATATGATTTTCATAAATGCTTAGGATTAATGCCTCTTGCGTAATTTTGGGTGACAAAATCTATTATTTTTTTTGCCTCTTTATCTTCGAGAGGAATTTTTTTGCACCGAGGTACGTTGAAGCATTTACCTGGTATTTCAATAGCATTCTTAGCACTGAAATAATAAAATTCTTCACAAATTAGGACATTTTTCCCACTCAAGTCATGCTCTATTGATTCTTTCCCGTGTCCACCCCCATTTTTATGCTGTATAAACTCATCGCTTTTTCCTTTGACCGGCTCATAAATATTGTCCCCACAATCATACAAATTGCAATCGTCTTGGTTACCGCTGCATCCTTTGATGGCACAAGACATACCAGAACCAATCTTTTTAGGTCGTTTTTCTTTATACTCTTTCCAATATTCTGCGAAGGGGATGGATTTGGAAATCTTTGCGAGATATATCAATTTTTCATTTTCACCAAAAACAATAGGTTCTCCGACTTCGGTAGGATGCACTTTAAC
>DBXF01000002.1 GCA_002309295.1 Bacteroidales bacterium UBA1219
GACCTTTGACTTTTGACCTTTGACCAGCAACCAATTACTAATTTCTATATTCTGCCCCCTGACAACTGACCTCTGCCCCCTAACTATTTGATTTCCTTAACCCCTTCTGCGTCGGCAGCTTTAATGTCAACAGAAAACTTGCTGTCGTATTTGCCCTCTTTCAAGGTGTTGAAATCCACCGATCTTATAACAACTTGTTCCTGAGGCACCTGCATCTTCTCCACAAGAAAATGTCCCACCTGTCGGTTACGCATCTCCATAAGTTTACGTACTCGCGCGTCGATGGTGTCGGCGGGGTAGCGGGCTGCAAGGCCCTTTTCCAGACTGGCGCCGAGTTTGTTTTCGGCAAAAGCACGGAAATCTCTGTCTTTGTCCTTAATCTCAGTGATACTTGTTATGTCGAGGGTTGAAAGCGGCTTGCCCTGTTTTTCTGGATTCTGCGACAGATAGTATTCCTGTTTCATCTCGAACATGGGCAGTTCTTTCAAAGCGCGCTGGTAGTCGACGCTTTGCTCGAGGTTGAGTTTCATGTCGGGGTCGGCTTTCACCACGTCGGCCAGGCGCGACAGCTTTTCGTACTGCTCCGAGGTGAGGTCGCGTTGGAACAGGCTGAAATCGACGTGCGAAAGCTCGTCCTGCGAAAGACCGAGGTTGTTGGCCACGAAATTGAGCGGTGACAGGGCCACTTTCACAAGCAGATTGCCCAAAGTCTTGAAAATAAGCTTAGTATACGAAAACTCCGGCGAATCCACATTGCCTTTTATCGGCATGTCTATCTGTATCTTGTCGTCCTTGTCCTTCAGAATATACAGTGCGGTACGCAGCGGTATGTTGTATTCGGGTTTCAGGTCTCGACGTTTTTTCTCCACATTGAGGTTGTAGATGTCTATCTTGTTTTTGCCGTTAAGTATCGAGTTGCGAATGGTGTTCTCCGTGGTGAACGACAGCACGCCTTCTTTGACGGGATAAGCTAGGTAATGCAGCACGTAAGGCGAGAAATTCTTGAGTGTTACGTTCTTAAGAGAGAGGTAGAGATATTGGTCCTCTTTCAGCGACATGCCGCCTTTCCAACGCGCCATAAGGCTTCCGGCGTTGGGCAACTGGGCAAGGAGCATCAGCGTTTTCTCCTTGTCGCCGAGCACGAAATTGTCGGTTTTCATGCGTATGTTGGTGATGGGGTACGAGAAGGGCTCGGCCATGGTGAAATCGTTGAAAGTGAAGTTCACATCCTCTATATCAAGGGCTCCCACTTTCACTATCATAGGACTGGATTGCGTCGGAGACTGCACTGTATCCTGTTTTTCGGGCTCGGCGGCTTTGGCGGTGTCCTGCGGCTGACCGCTGTCCTTGGTGAGGTTCGAGAAATTGGTAGTGCCGTCTTGGTACATGTCGAAATGTGTGGCAAGACCTTTGAGGTCTATGGAGGCGAAATCGTACACATTATGGTAAGGATTGATGCGGTTGACCTTCACGGCAAGCTTTTTCAACGACGCCAGCTGTCCTTTTGTCATATCCACCGAAACGTTGTTCAGACTCAGGTTGCCGATAATATCGAGATTGGTGATATTTTCGAGACTTCCGTCGATTTTCAGTTTGCCTGTAAGTGTTCCCGATATCGACGAGAGTCCGTTGAGGAAGTCCTTGGCAAAGGGCTCGGCATTGCGCAACGCCACTTTGTCGAGGTTGAGGTCGAGCTGATACCTTTCGTTGTCGGCATCGTAGGTGGCGTCGGTGGTGAGGGTGCCGCCGTCGGCCAGTGCCAGAGAGATGCCGGCGTTTGTCTCCTGACCGCCGAAATAAAGTCCGGGAATGGCAACTTTTATGTTTTTCAGCGTCCAACTGCTGTTCATCCCCCTGTCGGTGTAGGTTATACGACCGTCGTGCAGGTTGATGTTGTAGATACCTATGGCCCATTCCGACGGCGTGGTGTCCACAGTCTCGGTGGTGTCGCCCAGTTCGAGGAGGTCGGTGAAATTGAAACGGCTGCCTTCGTTAATAACTTTGATGTCGGGTCCGGCAAGGGTTATATACCTGATGTTCACCTCTTTGGCAAGAAGTTTGAAAGGATTGATGGCCACCTTGAGGGTGTCGAAAGTAACGAAATCGGTCTTGAGGTCCTGCTCGCTGATATGGCACCCTTCTATCTTTACCGAAGTGTTGAACAGATTGATACGCAGTTTGTCCATAGTAATCTGTCGGCCAATAAGTTCCACACTATGATTCTCGATATAGCTCTTGGCTATAGGCGAAATAAGTACGGCTATAAGAAGGAACAATCCTACAAGTATTCCAAGCACTATCAAAATGATTTTCAGTGCCTTGCTTTTAATCTTCGGTAACTTCATAATATAATATTTTAACCTGTAAATTTACGAAAAATAATTGGGTTTGGCAAAAGCTTTTTTAACAATTGCGAAACCGATGCAGCCCTCTATCCCATAGCCACCACGCGGTCCATCATTGTTTGGATGGTTTGGCGCATCTGCGGGTGGTAGTCGCTAAGGAACTTGCCGGTGGGACGGTTGGCTATAATCAGGCAAACCGTCAAAGCATTGTGTCCCAGCAATTTGGCAAGACCATAGATTGCCGAGGTCTCCATCTCGAAATTGGTTATGCGGTGGCCGTTGTAGTTGAAGGTAGAGAGTATGTGGTTGATGTCGTCGATAGCGGTGCGCAGACGCAGCTGCCGCCCCTGCGGACCGTAAAAACCGCAGGCTGTGGCAGTTATACCTTTCACACAGTCGAAAGCCAGAGCTTTGAGCAGTTCGGGACTACCTTTGGCAAGGTAGGTTTTCTGAATCTGCGGCGGCAGGTTGGCATGGCGTGCAAAAGCGTCGTTCATATCTTTCTCGAACAGAGCCTCGTCGTGGGCGTAGAAATTGAGAAGCCCGTCGAGGCCGAGGGCGTACTCCGAAGCCACCAGCGAGCCGCATTCGATGTCGGGGTGCAGGGCTCCCGAAGTGCCTATGCGTATGAGGTTCAGCGTGCGGTGGGTGGTTTTGGGCTGACGCGTGGCGAGGTCGATATTCACGGCGGCGTCGAGCTCGTTCACCACAATGTCGATATTGTCGGTGCCCATGCCGGTGGAGAGGGCGGTGATGCGTTTGTCCTTATAAACACCAGTAACAGAACAAATTTCGCGGTTGGAGGTTTTAAACTCCACCGTTTCGAACATCTCTTCGAACATTGCCACACGGCCGGGGTCGCCAACCAGAAAGACGGTGTCGGCGATATGTTCGTCGGTTAGGTGTATGTGATAAAGGCTGCCGTCGCCAGCAAGCACAAGTTCCGAGGATTTCAAGTTGTTTTCCATTGTTATTTGATTTATATGACAAGTGCAAAAATACATTTTTTTTCGCAAATATGATGCATCAAAAATTGGCATGGCGAAAAGTTTTTACTACAAACATCTAAAGACCAATTGATTACATAAAAACAACGAACAACAAAACACTTATTTTTTGTAAAAAACAAAATATTTTGTACCTTTGCAAAGAAATTTTAAAACACTATTCAAGATGAAAAAAGTAATTTTTGTATTAACGTTCTTGTTTTTTGCAAGCACGGTTAGTTTCGCCGATTCATCGGTACAGTTTTTCAGAAAATCGCAGGCCACCCGCGTGGTGAACTACCTAAACCAGCACCCCGAGATGCTGTTCTACTGCGGTTGCTACCCCGATTTCCAGTCCTCGTACGTTTATGCCCTCGACGTTTGGATGGAGCGCTATAGCCTCACCTACTACGAAGTGTGGATTTATGGTTTCGACGTTAAGACCAACGAAGAGATCTACACCCCCCTCGACCTTAACTGCGTTTGGGTGGAAGGCACCAACGGCTATCCCGCCAACGTGGCACAGATATTGGGATTCAAACACCGTGTGTGCGAAGCCACTTTCAGATGGCGCATACCCGTTTACAACACACGTCCGCGTGTGGTGCACCCCACCTACTACCAGCACAACTACTTTGCGCAGCCCAACGTAAAACCACGCAAACCGAAGCCTGCCCCACAACCCACACACAATCCCAAACCCAAGCCCAACGCCGGCCCCGCTACCAACAACCACAACCAAAGCAACGCCAACCAGCCCAAGCCAAAGCCCAACAACAATAACAATGGCAACCGTGGCTACAACGGCGGCAATAACAACAACGGCAACAACGGTGGTACTAACACAAATAAACCTCGCAGCACCTCGCAACCCACAACTACCACAAGCAACAACTCCAACAATAACAATACTTCCGCCACCAACAGCCGCAACAGCAACTCGCGCCGATAAGTGCTTATAAAGCAATAAAATACATAAGTCGGAGGTGCAACGCCTCCGACTTTTTTTAAAGACAACAAACATGAACATAGCCGCACTTGTTTCGGGAGGAGTGGACAGCTCCGTGGTGGTGCCCCTGCTCAAAGATCAGGGCTACGACCCGCATATCTTCTACATCAAAATCGGCATGAACGACAACGATGAGGAATGGGACTGTCCCTCGGAGGAGGATGTAGAGATAACCACTTGGATAGCAAAGAAATATGGTTGCAAGTTCGACATTGTGGACCTGCAGCAGGAATATTTCGACCGTGTGGGACGCTACACCATGGACACCGTGGCCAAAGGCCTCACCCCCAACCCCGACGTGATGTGCAA
>DBXF01000071.1:0-197 GCA_002309295.1 Bacteroidales bacterium UBA1219
AAGCTGTCGCCGATGACGTTCTGAACAGCCATATCGGCACAGCGGTTGCTGCCGTCGTAGATGTTGGAGGTCTCACGGAACGGGCTGTCGGTGCCGCTAACGTCGTGGTGGTCGCGGCCAAGAACGATAGGAGCGGTGATTTCGCCTTTCTTGATGGCTTCGTTGAAACGGGCTGCAATCTTGGTGCGGCCTTCGCA
>DBXF01000071.1:325-506 GCA_002309295.1 Bacteroidales bacterium UBA1219
TGTCGAGGTCCTCGGGCTTGCCGCTAGTGCATACCCAACGGAAAGGTCCGAAACCGTAGTCGAAACACATCGGTCCCATAATATCCTGAACGTAAGAGGGATAGCGGAAAGCCGTGTGATCGGCGTTCCAGATGTCGGCACCGGCGCGACTGCTTTCCAGCAGGAAGGCGTTGCCGTAGTC
>DBXF01000071.1:671-1096 GCA_002309295.1 Bacteroidales bacterium UBA1219
AGCGAGGTCTGGTCGGAGCCGAGGTCCACCTGAATGCCTTTTTCGGCGCAGTATTCCCAAAGGTCAACCACGTTGCCTTGATAGGCGAAACTGCGGGCTATCTTCTCGGCGCGGGCTTTGTTCACTGCGGTGAAAAGCTCGTCGAGGTCGGCGTGCACCTCGTCAACCCAGCCTTGGGTGAAACGTTTCTGCGTAGCTGCGGGGTTTATCTCGGCGGTGATGGACACCACGCCTGCTATGTCGCCGGCTTTGGGCTGGGCACCGCTCATTCCGCCAAGTCCTGCGGTGATGAACAGTTTGCCTGCCGTTCCGCCACCTAATTTGCGTGCAGCGTTAAGCACGGTGATGGTGGTGCCGTGCACTATTCCCTGCGGGCCTATGTACATGTAGCTTCCTGCCGTCATCTGGCCGTATTGCGTCACGCC
>DBXF01000071.1:1242-13936 GCA_002309295.1 Bacteroidales bacterium UBA1219
TGGAACACGGCACCGTTGCCGCCGTAGGTGATAAGCTCGTGCGGGTGCTGAGCCACGGCGGGGTCGAGGTTGTTCTGGATCATCAGCATAATGGCCGCGGCCTGTCTGCAACGGGCGGGATATTCGTCGATGGGACGGGCGTACATGGGGTAGGTGGGACGCAGACGGTACATGTAAATGCGTCCGTATTTCTTAAGCTCTTCGGCAAACTCCTTGGCCAGCACTGCGTGGTGGCGGGGTTCGAAATAGCGCAGGGCGTTGCGGATGGCCAGCTTTTTCTCGGCCGGAGTGAGTATGTCCTTGCGCTTGGGAGCGTGGTTCACTGTTGTGTCGTAGGGTTGTGGCTGGGGCAGCTCGGAGGGAATGCCCTGCCGCAGTTCGTCTTGAAATTCTTTGAGGGTCATAATTAGTTTGTTTTTAATTACTTAACTTATATGGCATCAGCCATGAGGTCGTTGCGGCCTATCAGGCTGAATATGGTTATTTCGTTGTCTTCGTTGAGGATGCGCAGAGTGCGGAGTATCTCGTTGAGAGTGGAGCCGCTTGTGGTAACGTCGTCTATCACTAACACGTTCTGTTGGCGGATGCTGGCGCAGAGCTGTTCGTCCTCTTTGTTGGCGAATTTCAGGAAGTGCATGATGTAGGGACGCAGACGGCTCTTTTTCACATCTTTGGCAATGGTGAAATAGTCTTTGTTGTGTATCAGCTTGAGCATCTGGCTGATGGAATTCTTTACTTCTTCTTTCTGTGCCTCGGTGTAGCGCGGATGGCCGTTTTCCAAAACATCGTCGAGATATTGTTTTTTGTATGCGTCGATGTCGAAGGAAATGTTGGCGGGAAGGTTTTTCACAAGCTCCATGTGGTGCAGTGTGGGTTGTGCGAAACGGTAGATATAGCGGAGCATGTACTGGTTGACCTTGCTCGACGATTCGGGCATTATCACAAGGTTGTAGTTGTAAAGGTTGATTTTGTGGCTGAGGTTGTCCACAGCATTTTTTATGAAAGTGGTGAGTTCGGGATGGTCCTGAATGGGTTCGGAGAATTTCACATATTTGATAAATGCGCTACGGAGACGGCTCTCGGTCTGTTCGGCAAATTCATAGCCATAGTAGAAACATTTTCCAAATGCCTCCACCTGATAGCCGGTGCCTGTAAGACTTACCATATCCTCTTTGCCGTCGTGCTCGAAATCGAACACAAATCGCTGTAGCTCATTGTCAAAAGTGATTCCCATGTTTTTTGTTGTTTATATCGATAGTATGCCCTGCCGCAGTTCGTCTTGAAATTCTTTGAGGGTCATAATTGTCTGTATTTCAAATTTATATTATGCCTTTTCCGAAAAGATGGAAAAAACGTTCAATCTGCAAATATACGATTTTTTTTCTAATTCGGAACCTTTAGCTCGGCGAAGCCAACTCGGAACTCGGAATTCGGAAATCTGTAGTTGGAAATTTTAGTTCGGAGTTGCCAATTTTGATGTTTTTTTGTATCAAAATCGTGTCAAAATTGTCACTTTTTTGCCCGAAAAATCAAAGAAATATCATGCATGGAAGAAAAAAATGCATTTTTTTAAAAAAAATTTTATTTGTATAAATTATTGATGTCTAATTGTTTGCAAAGATTTCTTTAATTCTTGCAAAAAAAATTTTTTTGCTGCGCAAATAGGTTGCGCACCCAGTTTGTAACTTTGCATCGTCGATTCGGAAGACAAATTTTTCAGATCATTGACAAACCGAAAAAAAACGAAACGGAAGATGGACCAACCCTGTCTTACTTCTCATCAGTAACAGGCTGGCGGGGGGATTACCCCTGCTTGGCACCCAACAGATTCGCGAATTTCCATCTTCCTTTCTTCAGAAATAACAAGGCCCAAGGGGGGCTTACTTCTACGGTTTTCGAGTACTAAAGCTCCCCGATTGCCTTGTAGTTATAAACAAGGTCCAAGGACGGCATACTTCAGCGAAGGTTATAGCCACCATGATACTGCCGTCCAATTACCTTTTTAAACTAAAAAACGATGAACAAAATGAATCTTACCAAGGTGGCCCTGCGCTACCGCGCCGTGTTCCTCGACATCAATCGCGAGGAGATAGACCTGACTTCCTGTACCACAGCACCGGTTATGGCTTTTACAGCCCGTCTCAAGGAGAACGGCTTCGTGCCGAGCGAAGAGCTCCTGCACGCACTCAACGCTGTGCCTGCCGACTGTTTGGAAGAAATCACCAATTGCATTAATGAAGTGATGGGCGTGAAACTCAACTGGGCGTCGCTCGTCAAAGGGTGGGATGTGCCTACCGGCGAGTCGGAATTCGACCATTTTGTTACTCTGTTTTTCAATCTTATCCCTGCAAAGAAAAGGAAAAAAATAAAGGGAGAAACGCTTCCTTGCGGACATTTCGTTCCCGAAGGCACTTTTCCGTTGGAACGCTACAACGGCTGTCCTTTCTGCGGAACACCTTTCCGCACAGCCGACTACGTTTATACCGGACAGGGCAGCAAACTTAAAGAACTGCGTCTGTTTACCTTGGAAGATATGCGGCGTGTGTTCAATTCGTTGCTCACATCGTCCACTCCGCTCGACGGCACACAGAGGGATTCACTATCGATTTTGATGCAGGAGTTTCCTTTGCCCGAAGATGTCAAAATTACTATGAAAGAGACGGCTATGCTCGTTGTAAAGATGCTTGTGGAGCAAGGCAGGGACGAGGAAACAATGCGTTTTATGAAAACTCCCACTGACGTGCTTCGTTACCTTTGGTTTGAGAAAACGGGCTATGCCCAAATTATTGAGCCAAAGACTCTTGTGGCACACGCCCGTAAGTTGTACAGCCATATCTGGCCTCCTTTGCACCGTGGTGCCAATGCGGCAGCGGAAACGAAAAAGCGTCTTCGTCTGAAATACGACCGTAAGGTCTGCGTGCGTGTGGCCCGCTGGCTCAATGCATTGCCCGTAACGGCGGAACAGGCGGCGGAGATGATGAACCCCAAACGTGGCATGTGGGTGCGTATGATTCACGCTCTGCGACTGGGCGAATACTCCCGCAAACAGGGCTTCGAGCGGCTTGCCGAACTCCTCGACGTTTTCTATAAACAGGAATACACCACTTGGCAGGGAAGGGTTGACAAGGCACGTATGGCCAACAAACCCACTGTTACTCTGGATTTGCTCAAGGAACGACCGGGACTTTTCGCACGCAGTCTCTTTTCCACAATGTTGCGTTTCGGCAGTAAAAAGGTACTGAACGCTTTCAGCGAGGTCGCCGACGAGATGCCAGCGCGTCTGCTACTGTCGCTCGGCAACGCCGCCGACCTTTATTTCGACCCCAAGTCGGAGCGCATAGCAAGTCCCATTACGGGCAGCAAGGTTGTGATAGCAAAAAATCCATTGATGGCGCTCTACAGCGAGGACGAACTACAATCTATGGCCGCCGCCGTGAACGACCTTTACAAAAACTTTATGGCTAGGCGTTTCGCAGCTCAGCCAACCGAGGCAAAGAGTATCTTCATAGACCCCATGCTGTACAATATCCCCGTCAGTGTGGGCGACCGCACCACCACAATTCAGGACACCTCTTGCGCGCTGATGGGAACCCGTTTCCCGGTAGAAGGCGATGCCGTGCGTCTGTTCCTGCAGTGGGGCGCCGGCCTCCATGCCCAGTGGCTTGATATGGATTTGAGCTGCCATATATCGCTCCCCGACGGCAAAGTTGCGGAATGTGCATATTACAATCTTAAATGTGTGGGGGCAAAGCATTCGGGCGATTTCCAGTATGTCCCCGAAATGGTTGGAACAGCCGAATATATCGAGCTGTCGTTGCCTGTACTGGAAAAGGCTGGAGCCAAGTTTGTCACCTTCACCTGCAATGCCTATTCCTGCGGCGCTCTCTCGCCAAACCTCATGGTGGGATGGATGAACTCCGCCAACCCGATGAAGATTTCCGAAAAGACAGGTGTGGCCTACGACCCGTCGTGTGTGCAGCATATAGTGCGTGTTAGCGAGGGCAACCTCTCCAAAGGTCTGGTTTTCGGAGTGCTGGATGTGGCCAAACGCGAAATTGTATGGCTTGAGATGCCGTTCACAGGTCAAACTTTGCGCAGTCTCAACACCGATGCCGTGGAGGCGTTGCTACAACGCTTGGAGGCGAAACTTTCAATCGGCCAGTTGCTCGATATCAAGGCTAAGGCTCAGAAACTCACACATGTAGAAACTGCCGACCAAGCCGACGAGGCCTACACCTACGAGTGGGCTCTCAATCCCGCCGAAGTCACTAAACTTCTGGATTTCCGACATAACTCCCTTACTTAAGGGGGATGGCCGTGCCAACTGGGCTTTCCGACTCAACGGCACGGCCTTTTTTTCATCTTTATAAAGCCGATGCACAACAAAACCGGCCTTTTGCCGTTAAATTATGTTATGCCTTTTGTAAACGAGATACTGAAACACCGCAGCCTGTCCATCGTGGGGATGGAGAAGAACACCGGCAAGACCGTGTGTCTCAACTACATATTGCGCCGTCTCCACCAAGAGGGGGCCAGCGTGGCCGTCACCTCCATCGGCATCGACGGCGAGCGCACCGACCAAGTGTACGGCAGCGCCAAGCCCGAAATCATCCTCTACGAAGGGATGCGGTTCATCACTTCCGAGAAGCATTACCTTGTGCGTCAGCTACTTTCGGAAATTGAGGAGATAGACACCTACCGCACCTCGCTCGGACGCCTTGTTACCGCCAAGGTGCTGTGTCAAGGCAAGATACTCCTCTCCGGCGCCGCCACCACCGACAAGTTGCGCCGCCAGATAGCCCACCTTGCGCCTACCACCGACCTCACCATCGTCGACGGGGCGTTGTCGCGGATGAGCTTGGCCTCGCCCACCGTCACCGAAGCCATGATATTGGCAACGGGAGCGGCGGTTTCGCCTAACATTCAGCAACTTGTGCAGAAAACAGCTTTTGTTTTCGACCTTATAAGTCTGCCCGAAACCGACGCGGAGGCTAAAACCTTGTTCGCCGACAAGGAGACGGGTGTTTGGTATTCCGACACCGCCGGCCAGCCGCATGACCTCGGACTCTCCTCGGCGCTGATGATTGCAGGCGTAGATGGCAGTTTCCTGCGCGACTGCAACCGCATTTTCGTGGCGGGAGTGCTCAACGATGTGTTTCTTAAATACTTGATGACGCAGGGCAAGACCGACGTGGCACTGGTGGTGAAGGACTTCACCAAGATTTTCGTCACCCCCGAAATTTACCGCAGTTTCTGCAAGAAAGGGGGCAGGGTGGAGGTGCTGCAACGCTCGTCGCTTATCGCCGTTACGGTGAATCCCACCTCGCCGCAGGGCTACAGGCTCCACTCCGACGATATATGCCACGCCCTCGAAGACAGGCTGCACATACCAGTTTACGACGTAAAAAAGCAATAAAACCTTGTAACGATATGATTTTGAAGGACTACATAAACCAAAACCCGGGTTTCCGCTATGTGGTGGAACAGCTGGAGTTGCTTTCCGGCGTGTCGCGGCAGCAGCTGCTCTCCGCCGAGTTCTGCTCCGACCACGAGGCCCTGCAACGCCAGTGGGACGAGCTGGAGCTGATGCTGAACGCTATTGGCGAAAACGCTGATAACCAGTCGTTTGTCAATAGCTGTTGCTGCGACGAAATGCCGAAACGTTCGGAAAACACCGCTGGAAACCAGACTCTTACCGACCTCGGCCACGCGCTGATGCAGGTGCGCGACATCACCACCAGTTTCATCAACTGCCAACGCTCCGTAACTTTGGACGATGTGCAGCTCTTCGAAATCAAGAACTTTGCCATGCTCAACAACCTGATTGCCAAACAGGTGTCTGCCTTGGGTGTGGAAAAACTCGTCCCGTTGCCCGATTTGTCGGAGGTGGTGGCTATGCTCGACCCCGACCGCAGCGGTGTGCCGCATTTCTATATCTACGACAGCTACGACCCACGCCTGTCGCCACTACGCAAGGAGCTGCGTGCCCTGCAATCCAAAACTGAGCCGCAACCCGCTGAAGAACAACGTGTTGCCGAACTATGGCAACAAAATGCCGCCATCGAGGACGAGGTAAGACGCAAACTTTCGTCGCAACTCTCTGGTTATGCGGAAATTATGCTCAAGGCGATGCATAATATCGGCCGTTTGGACCTGCTTTTGGCCAAAAGCAAGCTGGCACTGCGTTACCACCTCTGCAAACCGCAGATATCCAGCGATATGCGTTTCGAGGGACTTTTGAACTTGCGTCTCGACGACATACTTTCCGCCAAGGAGAGCCGCTGTCAGCCTGTGGATATCGCTTTTGGCAAGGGCGTTTGCGTGATAACCGGCGCCAATATGGCGGGAAAGACTGTTCTTCTGAAATCGGTGGGGATTGCCCTGCTGATGGCGCAGTTCGGTTTTTATGTGCCTGCACGTCAGGCGTTTGTGGCTCCCGTGCAAGATGTGATGCTCTGTCTCGGCGACGAGCAGGACGAGATGAACGGACTTTCGTCGTTTGCTTCGGAGATGTTGAAAATCAACGAGATACTGAAACGTGCCAAGTCGGGGCGACTGCTGGTGCTTATCGACGAGCCCGCCCGTACTACCAATCCCGTGGAGGGCATGGCCATCGTGGATGCCATTGTGCATCACCTCAACGCGCAGGACTCCTTCACACTTGTCACAACCCACTACAGCGGTCTGCAAAGCGACTGCAAGCGACTGAGGGTTAAGGGCTTGCGTCAGGATTTGGACAAAGATGTCCGTATCACGCCGAAAAACATCAACAACTTCATCGACTACTCGTTGGTTGAGGACGTGGCTGGCGATGTGCCGCAGGAGGCTCTGCGTATCGCCGAGATACTCGACTTCGACAGCGAGGTGCTGGCCTCCGCCCGCGAGCTCCTGAAAAAGTCATAAACATCTAAAAACACGAAAAAAAATTTTTTGAACACGAATCTGCAAAAGTTGAAATGCTCCTAGCCGCAAGCGGCTGAATTAATACTCCTAGCCGCAAGCGGCTGAAATCTAGTAAATCTCAAAAATTATTTCGCCGTAGGCGAAAGCTATTTACAAGATTTAAAAGATTTGTTCACAAGGATGTAATTATTTAAAAGGTGTTCACGAATGCTACGCAATTCTTTCGCGAAGCGAATAGGAAACAATAAAGATTTACTGAAATAATTAAAAACGAAATACTTATGTGCATAAAAGGAAAAAAACGCGAATTCCGCTGGGCTTTGTTCACGGGTCTGGCATTATGGTTTGGATTAATTGCGGCCACTTGGTTGCTCGGCACTTCCGACTCCCCCAACAGCGGGCAGGACGAGCTGATGGGGCTGATGAAAAAACTTATCGACAGGCTTGTGTCCTACGCTCCAACGGCTACGATGGTGGTGATTTTCCTGTGGCTGTGTGTGTTACAGCCTGTTTTGGAGGAATTTGCGTTCCGTTTTTGGGGCAAAGGCAAACTCTACGCCTACATAGTATGTGCGGCGGTGATGGCCAACTTTGTTTTGCTGACGCTAAATATCTGGTTTATAGCCTTTGCCGCCCTGTGCATAGTGCTGTTTTTTGTTATCCACGACCAGCATCGCAAACGTCAGGTGTCCATTATTACCACTTCGGTGCTTTTTGCCGCCATGCACCTCTCCGGCTACTCCACATTTTCGTTAGCTTCGGTGATTGGCATTTTGCAGATCTTCGGCATGGCGCTGGTGATGTGCTATGTGGTGATAAACTACCGTTTTATCTATAGCGTTGCTATTCATGTGCTTAACAACTCCCTTGCCTTGCTTCTGCCGTTGTTTTTTATGGGCACCGAGGCTATTTCGGGCGACAATTTCGAAGGAGAGCTTCGCAATATGAAGCTTGATGAGGCTAAGGAGCTTATGTACGAACAATGGAACGAACAATTGTCGGAGAAAGATTCGGTTTTCGTTATTTATTATGGCGAACTGCCTGAGATTGTGGCGAATATATATGCTCCTGCCGTAGGTGAGGGTCTGCCTTCCAACGGCGAACTGCGGATTTTCTATCCCGACAATACCTACCTCTGGACGAAATATGTGCTTGATATACATATAGATACAGGTGGCGCGAACTCCGATGACATTGTTAAAGCCCTTATCAAAACCGGCCGTCTGAAATCCGACACAACTATGGTTCCGGCTTTGGAGGTTTCTATTGCAGACATGGCTTTGTACAAATCCAATTATTTTGAGTATGAATCTGAAGAGGTAGACCCATTTTCACTGGAACCCATGCAGCAGGACACCGCAGACAACTATTATTCTTGGACTTTGGAAGAATTTCTTGATTACGTCAGTGCTTGTTACGCTTTGCCTTTGGTGGTGGCCCCTGGCACTGACCCCGAAACCTATGCCGAATACGATTGGGAGTTGAATATTCATAATAATAAAAGCCAGTCGCTTTTGAGGATGGTTTACGACCCGACAGCGTCGTTGGACATCAAGCCCACCAAAGAGGATGTTATAAAGGCATTGCGCAAGCAGTACGGACTTGCCGTAAAAGAATCCAAAACCAAGAAAATCAGACAGGTGGAGTTCTATGTAGGAGGAAGTTTTTAGTTCGGAATGCGGAGTTCGGAGTTCGGAGTTCGGAAGTTTTTGCTCGGCGTAGCCAATGCGGAGCTCCGAACTTTTCGCTCGGTGAAAATACATTGATAATAAAGCCACGACGGGAGACGTTCCCCTGTCGTGGCTTGTTGTGGGTAATATTCTGATTTTTAGTATGGTAAAGTGGATTCAGTGAGCGGACCGTCCCACTTTAATGGTTTGATTTAGTTTATTTTTTTCAGCACGCTAGTTTCGCCCTTGTAGCTAAGGTTCAGTATGTTACCGTTGATACTGAAGGTGGCTTTGCCGGCATCCTGTCCGTTGCCCTGTTCTTTCAAGGTCATTTCGCCGCTGCCTTGGGTGGCTGTACCGGTGTAGGTGAATTTGCCAAGCCAATCCTGAGGTTCGGTTTCGTCGCCGTTGGGCAAAACTTCAATGCGGCGCAACCACACATCGTCGACCAAAACTGGCGAATGTGTGCCGTTGGTGGATGTGAAAAATAGTGCGTACACGGGACCTTGGGCGTAGTCCGTTTGGAAATTGAAACGCGAAATGAGACTCTCGTTTCCGTCAGCAGGCTGTTCGGTGCCGGTGGTAGAATTGTTCCCGGAGTCGCTGGTTTTCTTGTCGCAGGACGCCATTGCCATAATTGCAACGCAAGCTATGGCTGCAATAGTTAAAAATGCTTTTTTCATGATAGATATTGTTTTGGTTATTAATAATTTGATTTACAGTGTAAAAAAAAGAATGTTCCCTCCGTTTTTTGATAACAGGGGAATGGTCGGAAATAAAAAAAAGCGTTTGTTTTGAAACGACGTCGTATGCAAACTTTCGTCGCTACAAATCACATCCTGAAATAGTTTGGATGCAGTGGAGGGTGGGGTGATTTTCAATAAGTTACGTAGGTTATTCATCTATCTTATACAGGTTTTGTGTCCTGCAAATATACGATTTTTTTCGAATTTTTTCGAAATGCCATAAAAATTGTGAAAAAGCTCTGCCAATATTAATAATCGGCAGAGATTCGCGCCATAGTACGTATTCTCAATTAGACGCGCCACGCCACGTTGATTAGACGCGCCACGCCACGTCTCTACAGTTTAACCATTGGTTTTCAATTTCTCCACGTAATCGTCTATCATCCTCATTTCGGTGGGAATATCGATTTGTTGTGGGCAGTGTGGTGCGCATTGTCCGCATCCTATGCAGTGGCTAGCTTGCCGCAGTTTTGGCACGCTGCGGTCGTAGCCCACGAGTTTACGACCCGACAGCGTCGTTGGACATCAAGCCCACCAAAGAGGATGTTATCAAGGCATTGCGCAAGCAGTACGGACTTGCCGTAAAAGAATCCAAAACCAAGAAAATCAGACAGGTGGAGTTCTATGTAGGAGGAAGTTTTTAGTTCGGAATGCGGACGGAGTTCGGAGTTCGGACTTCGGAAGTTTTTGCTCGGCGTTAGCCAATTCGGAAACTCCTAGCCGCAAGCGGCTGAATTAATACTCCTAGCCCTTCGGGCTGAATTGCGAAGCAAATGCGTTAGCATTCATGAACACCAATAAATTCAATCAAATATGTGAATAATCGTGAACACCTATGAAATAAATCAGTAGTGTGAACAAATCTTGTAAATCTAAACAATATTTCGCTGAAGGCGAAAGCTATTTACAAGATTTCCATAATTTCGCGAAGCGAAGCTGAGCAGGAGCCCCAATTATGATTTGCCGAAATACGTTAGCCAATTCGGAGATGTGGGTCAAATGACCAGAACCCTGTGATCAATGACCAACGACCAATCACGCACCGAAAATCGTCCGTTTTTCAAATTTTTTTTGCCTAAAAGGCGAAACGTTTTTTACCCCCGCACTCGTTAATTATTGTTAAGTAAAAAATATCAAAACATTAAAAATCAGTAATTTGGTTTTATAGGGTGTTGGCAAAATTTGGTGGTTTCGGAAATTAGTTGTATCTTTGCAATGCGCAATTGAAGTAAAAAAACTGTAAATTACTGGCACAGTTTGATTACTCAACTGTACCTATTTGTAAAACGAAACTAACTATTAAACGTTATGAAAATAATAGGAACAGGAAGCGCATTACCGACATTGTCGGTTACCAACAACCAATTAGCGACCTTCTTAGATACAAGTGATGAGTGGATTACCGAACGCACTGGCATCAAAGCCCGTCGTCTGCTTTCCACCGAAAGTCTCTACGACATAGCCGAGACAGCCGCCAAAAAAGCTATCGAGGCATCGGGACTCAGCCCCGAACAGATCGATTTCCTTATCTGCTCCAATGTGGCCAACCGCCATGTAACGCCGGGCATCAGCTGCATTATGCAGAACCGTATCGGCATCAAATGCGCTGGACTCGACATCAACGTGGCCTGCGCAGGCTTTGTCAATGCTATGATGCTGGCCGACAGCATGATAAAGGCCGGCAATGCAAGGTATATCATGATACTTTGCGCCGAGGAGCCGTCGAAATACTGCAACTGGCACGAACGCGACTGCAGCATCCTCTTTGCCGACGGCGCGGGAGCCGTGATTGTAGGCCCCGGCGATTCGTTTAAGGACGTGCAGCTTACGATGATCTCCAACCGCGACGTGCTGTACTACGAGCGTCCGCTCGAGAGTACGCCTTTCGAGAAAGAGCACGAACACGGCCAGCCGCTGGTGATGAAAGGCCGCGAGCTTTTCCGCCAAGCTGTGTCGGAATCGTCGAAAGACATTATGAAACTCCTTTCCCGTCAGGGACTTACGCCCTCCGACATCGATTATTACCTTATCCATCAGGCCAACAAACGTATTGTCGACGGCATACGCTCGCTGCTCAAAGAGCCCGAGGAGAAATTCCCCACCAACATCGAATACTACGGCAACACCTCATCGGCAAGCATACCCATACTGCTCGACGAGATGCTGGCCCAAGGACGTATCCACGATGGCGACAAGATAGTGATGTCGGCCTTCGGAGCCGGTTTCGTATCCGCCGCCTGTCTGCTTGAATGGTAGGTTTTAATTCGGAACCTTTAGCTCGGCGCAGCCAATTCGGAGTTCGGAGTTCGGAATGAGGAATTTTTTGTCAAAGGTCAATAGACAAAGGACCTGCGACCAACCAACAATTAAACAACTAAACACTCAACAAATAAACAATAAATCAATGGAAAGAAGAGTAGTTATAACAGGATTAGGCGTGGTTTCGCCGCTTGGAAACGATGTGGCCACCTTTTGGGACAACCTGCAGAAAGGTGTCTGCGCCATCCGTCCGATACAGAATATATCCACCGAAGGTCTTAAAGTGAGCGTTGCCGCCGAAATCACCGATTTCGACCCCTCAGCTTACGACGTGGACAAAGGCATGATGCGTCGTGCCGACCGTTACTCGCAGTTCGCCCTCGCCGCCGCTTCGCAGGCCATGGCCGACAGTGGACTTGAGATGGAACCCGAACGTCTGGGCGTCTTTGTAGGCTCCGGCGTGGGTGGCATACACACCCTCTGCTCCGAGCACGAAAAAATGATGACCGAAGGCGTGGGCCGTGTGTCGCCCCTCTTTGTGCCGATGATGATTTCCAACATCGCAGCGGGCAACATAGCCATAGCCTACCATGCCGAAGGCCCCTGTCTGCCCATAGTTACGGCTTGCGCCACCGCCACACACTCCATCGGCGAGGCGTTCCGCAACATCAAGCACGGCTACGCCGACGCCATTATCGCCGGTGGTGCCGAGTCGGCAATAGTGCCCATAGCTGTGTCGGGATTCGCCAACAGCAAAGCCCTGTCGCTTGCCACCAACCCCGCCGAGGCCTCGTTGCCGTTCGACAAACGTCGTGGCGGTTTCGTCATCGGCGAAGGCTCCGGCATCGTCATCCTCGAGGAATACGAACACGCCTGCAAGCGCGGTGCCAAGATTTACGCCGAGGTGTGCGGTTTCGGCAACACCTGCGACGCCTACCACTACACAGCTCCGCGTCCCGACGCCAAGTCGCAGACCATCGCCATCGAGCAGGCGCTGAAAGAAGCCAAATACAATGGCGAGATGCTGTACGTGAACGCCCACGGCACCGGCACGGCCCTCAACGACAAAACCGAGACCATGGCTCTGAAACAGTCGCTCGGCGAAGAGCTGGCACG
>DBXF01000039.1:0-26285 GCA_002309295.1 Bacteroidales bacterium UBA1219
AGTCCCCGAACAAGTTCGGTACTTGCAAATACAAAAAAAGCAGGACTGACGTCCTGCAAACTATTGGTTTTGGTAGCGGGGGCCGGATTCGAACCAACGACCTTTGGGTTATGAGCCCAACGAGCTACCACTGCTCCACCCCGCACTAAATCGTTTTGCAAAAGTACAACTTTTTAGCGAATTTCCAAAACTTTTTGCGGCAATTTGCTAAAGTACTTTCATATTTCGATATAAACCAAATACTTACAAAATACATTTTTTTTGATGCAAACACCTGTGAAAACACAATTTCCGTCCTCCTCACAACCGAAGGAGAGCGTTTTTCACCTCAAAAAACACATTTTTAGAAATCGCCTTCGCCATCGAAAACAAAGGTCGCGGGGCCTTGCAGGTACACGGAATCCACCGTTTTTCCACTCTTTTTCCAACCCACTTCGAAATCGCCGCCCAAGGTATGTACAGGCACATGGCACATATCGCCGCCACACATGATGGCCCACACCAATGCCGCAGCGGTAACGCCCGTTCCGCACGACAATGTCTCGCCCTCCACCCCACGCTCGTAGGTGCGGACAAATAGCCTCCCTTCGGAATCCGTTCCTATGAAATCCACATTGGCGCCGTCGGGGGCAAAAGCAGGATGGTTGCGCAACGCCCTGCCGTTGGTAAACACATCATAATCAGCAATATCGGCCACTTGCTGAACGTAGTGAGGAACTCCGGTATTTGCAAAAAAACCGTTCAAGCGAGGTTGCGGGGGCTCCACTATGTTCATATCCAATTTCACCACGCCCGAAAGTCCGTCCCAGTGAATAATTCTGGCAAAATGCATGTCGTCGCCAGCCTCAAAACGAGTTTCATCGCCGATAATGCCTAATCTGCGTGCAAACGCCGTAATGCAGCGTCCGCCGTTGCCGCACATAGATGCAGTGTGGCCATCGCTGTTGTAGTAAAGCATACGGAAATCGGCTTTGGCAGATGATTGAAGCAGCATCAATCCGTCGGCTCCCACTCCAACCCTGCGGTCGCAGATAAGGGCTATCTGTTTGGCCGACAGGTGGTTGTCGCCATTACGGTCGTCGATTAGCACAAAGTCGTTGCCTGCGCCGTGGTATTTACTAAATTTAATCTTCATCGCTTTCGGTGTTGGTTTGTACTGGCTCATCGCCGTTTTCTATGGCCGTTTCCGATTCCGAAGGAGTTTGGGTATCGTCGCCGTCCTTACTAAAAACCCTGAATATATCCGACTGTTTTTCCGTTTCGTTTTCAGACGGTTGTATTTGCTCATCTAAAGTATTTTGTGAAGCGGATATTTTTCCGAAAAAGAAAGAATAAAAACGACGAAGCAACGGCACTCTGTCCATCAGCAATATCAATATCGAAGTGAAAAGGATGGAAATAAAGACCACCGAGTAGGTGACGTATTTTATGGTCTCGGCTCCTGGAATCACCTCAACACCACGTTGCAGATTCACCTGTTCTGGCATGGTAGCAAGAACGGCGGCGGCAAGTCCTTTGGGAATCATCAAGGACATTACGGATTTGTCGTAGGAAGGCGTTTTTTTGCCAATTATGATTTTTATCAGAAGCAAACGCATCACAAACAGCACGAGGGTAATCAGTCCGCCGTACAGCAATGCCGACATATTGCTGAAAGGTATTGACAATCCGATATATACGAAGAAAAATGTCTTCAGGACAAACACCAGCTCACGGAAAAACGCCTTCTCCTGCGGTTCGAGTTTCATCATGCCGTCGCGGCTGAATTTCTTGAGAAACGAAAACTCGAAATATTCGGTGTTGCCCATCACCATTCCGAAAGCAAGTGCGGCAATGGCACCGCTGAAATCCATAGCTTCGGTAAGGCCGTAAATGATAAACACAAATGCAGGAGTTAAAAACATGGAATTCTGCACCTTACGTATGCGGTCGAGTACACTGGCCCACATAATGCCGCCCGCCACGCCTATCATAAGGGCAAGCAGGAACGACGAGATGACCTTGCCCACAATTTTGCCAACCTGCAGTCCGCCAATTTTGTAACTCTCCATAAAAGCAAGGGCGAACACGATACACAGCACGTCGGTGATGGCCGATTCGAGCACTAGAACAACCTCATTTTCTTTTTTTATCGACAGCTGTTTCACCAGCGGTATCACCACCGCCGATGAAGTGCCGCCAAGTATGGAGCCAAGGAGCAATGATGCGTTCCATTCCAATCCAATAAAGAAATGTCCGAGCACACCAACCAAAACTACCGAAAGCACAAACGACAGCAAGCTTACTTTGGCAAGATTTTTCCATGCGTCTCGCAATGTATTGATACTGATGTCAGTACCGCTCTCGAACAAGATAAAAATAAGTGTAAGCGAAGCGAAAACAGACCCCACAGGACCCAAATCGGAAGGCAGCAGCCAGCCGAACACTGGCCCAATCACTATGCCGATAATCATCAGCAGAAGGACGTCGGGGACACGCACACGACTGAAAATAGCCGAAAAAACGTGGCCCAGAAATATCAGAAGTCCTAAAAAGATTACAGCATTTGCCATAATGGTATATGTTTAATAATCAATGTCTTGAAAAAGTGTTTTGCGAAAACTCTCCAAAGCGGGGTTCTCTTTGTTCATGGCCTCAAACTTGTCCTTGGTAGTAAAGAGTTTCGCTTCGCTTTCGTCGTAGAGCGGAACCACTTTCACGGTAAAGTTTAGGTTTTCGATGCCTGTGTGATAACGCAGTGCCTCCAAAATCTCGTTTTTGTATTGTTTGAAACGTGTTTCGTAAATGCTGTTGCTGACTTCCACCTCAAAATTTTCCTGGTCGATGAAATTCAGTTTTTTGTTGTTCATCACCGTGAACACCTCCATATTGGTGAGCTTTTTCTTTTCGGCAAGCTCCGTCCATTGTTTTTCGAGCTCTTCCTGCGAAAGAGTTATGGTTATGGGTTCATTTTTTTTTTCCTCGGCAGGATTCTGCTGAGGTTGAGCGTTGATGGATAATGAAGTGCCGGCATTTGTTGGGATTTTCACCTGCGCCGGCTTTACAACTTGCGCCGGCTGTGGCGGAACGGGCTGCTGTTCAGCATTTTGTAGTTGTACAGACTGTTGTTGTTGAGGTTGTTGCGACTGTGCAGGTGACTGTTGCACAACTTGTTGAGGTTGTGGCTGTACTGGCTGTTGGGGTTGGACAGGCTGCGGTTGCGATTGAACCGGTGTTTGAGGCTTGGGAGTCTGCTGAACAGGCTGGGGTTGCGGTTTCTGTGATTGCACGGGAGCGGCCGTCTTAGGTTGCTGTTGCACGGGAGCCTGGGGAATGGCCTGTTGCTGGGCATTGACCAGATTTGCCAATTTCATCAGGGTCACCTCTATGAAAAGACGTTTGTTGGAAGCGTCGCGGTAGCGGTATTCAGCATCGGAAGCGATTTCCAAATATTTGAGTGTCAACGGTAAACGGCATTGCTGGGACTGCTGTGCGAATCTAGCCCGCACATTGTCGCTCACCTCCAACAGCGTTGTTGTAGCCGGGTCGAGGGAAACGAGCAAGTTGCGCAGATGCTCGGCAAGTCCTGTTATAAAGTGCTGTCCGTCAAAACCTTTTTCGATAATCTGCTGATAGAGCAAAAGACTGTTGAAAATATCGCCAGCCCTGAAATAGTCGACAAAACGGAAGAAATATTCGCTGTCGAGCACGTTGAGGTTTTCTATGCAACTTTTGTATGTGAGGTTGCGTTCGCAGAAATTCACCAACTGGTCGAACATAGAGAGTGCGTCGCGCAGACCGCCTTCGGCTTTCTGAGCTATAACATGCAGTGCCTCAGGTTCGTAAGCAACACCTTCCTGCGATGCCACATACTCCAGATGCTTTGCTATGTCCTCGCTTTTAATACGCTTGAAATCAAATATTTGGCAACGCGAGAGTATAGTGGGGATAATCTTGTGTTTTTCGGTGGTGGCAAGAATGAATTTGGCGTACGATGGGGGTTCCTCCAAAGTTTTCAGAAAGGCGTTGAAAGCCTGCTGTGACAGCATGTGCACCTCGTCGATGATGTAAATTTTATAACGGCTGCCCTGTGGCGGTACCTGCACCTGTTTCACCAGTTCGCGGATGTCGTCGACAGAGTTGTTGGAAGCGGCGTCGAGCTCGAACACGTTGAACGAGGCCGAGTCGTTGAACGAGCGACAGGAGTCGCATTCGTTGCAGGCCTCCATATCTTCAGTCGGGTTGGTGCAATTTATGGTCTTGGCAAGGATGCGCGCGCAGGTGGTTTTGCCCACGCCACGCGGTCCGCAGAACAGAAAGGCTTGCGCCAACTGGTTGTTCTTTATGGCGTTTTTCAGTGTTGTGGTGATATGCTCCTGCCCTACCACCGATTTGAACGACATCGGACGATACTTACGTGCTGATACTATGAAACTTTCCATCGGTTTTCCGTTATTCTAATATTTTTCAAAGATACAAAAAAAATTCCAAATTCGGTGGTTTTACCTATTATTTTCGGACAAACAATTTATATCATTCTAAAGTTCAACTACTTGCCTACCGGACTTTTGTCAGTCCCAAAACCACACCGCCGCAATTGTCACTGCTTGCCCCGGTTACGCTGCTCAGACAGTTGGCCTCGCCACGCATCCTAAGCACGCCCAAAAAGGCAAAAATCATCGCCTCCTTGTAATTTACAATCAGCTTGTTGGCCACCTCTACCCTGCAATCGGTCTTTTGGCTGAGAGTATCGATAAGAAATGTGTTGAACGCTCCGCCACCAGTTACCATAACACTATTCAAAGCATTATCGTTCAAGACTTTGGCAATCTGTTCGGCGATGTGCTCCGTAGCCGTGGCAAGCAAATCTGGCACACTCTCCGTGGATTTTTCGAAAAACGGCCGGAATTTTTCCACAAACCACTCCTTACCTAACGACTTGGGATAAGGTATTTTATAATACTCTAACTCATTCAGAACTTTAAGCAAACTTTCGTTGCTTCTCCCCGATTTTGCCATCTGGCCATCCTCGTCGTAAGGCTTGCCCATTTTTGCTGACAAGTAATTGAGTATCATATTACAAGGCGAAATATCGAAAGCCACCCGCCTGCCCTCTTTGCGGAACGAGATATTGGCAATTCCGCCAAGGTTGAGACAGGAGTCGTAGTCGCCGAACAGCAGGCTATCGCCTATCGGCACTAGCGGCGCGCCCTGTCCGCCCAGCGCCACGTCGAGGGTGCGGAAATCGGCCACCACGGGCAGCCCCGTCTCGGCAGCAATGGCGTTGGGGTCGGCAATCTGGGTGGTAAGCCCTATCTCCGGCTGGTGGAATATGGTATGTCCGTGCGAAGAGACAAAATCCACGGTATTGGCATCCAAACCGTTGTCGGTCAAGAATTTGCAAACGCATTTCCCGAAATAATGTCCCAAATCGACATTGCAACGGGCATACTCCAAAGCCGTGGCGTTTTCGAGCGTGGAGAGACGTCGGCGCAAGTCGTCGGAATAGCCGTAAGTATTGGCACACAGGATTTTATAGTCCCACTTACCTTCCGCAAGTTCGAAACGGCAGTAAGCCACGTCGAGCCCGTCGAGCGAAGTGCCTGACATCAGTCCTATTACATTATAAATATCTTTCATCCGGTTGGAATATTTATCAGTTCTATTATTTGAAACGGATTGATGGTAACAACTCTTTCAGATAGCTGTCGTCGCCGAGATCCGTACAAGTAATCAGACATGTTTCTGTAGAATTTTCGTTGTATATCAAATACATACGTCCATAGGAATAATTACCGTCATAGTCTTCCTCCTTCCACCTTTTTACTTTGTAAACACAGGGATGTCCGTTCACTACAGTGTCGCCTTCGGACATTATTTCGCCCAAGTCTCCATCTACATCCTCGCCAGCGATCCACGTATTGAAAATGGTGTCGAGCTCTTCTTCCTTGGTCAAACCTAAAGGATAATACTCACCAATTTCCACAAATATATGATTATCATAGTTAAAAAGGATAAAATTGTTGTTGGGATTTTCGCCAAATTGCTCACAATCAAAACCTTCAGGCACTTGAAAAATCACTGTCCCGACAACACGCTCATCGTCATCAAAATCAAACGAGCCATCATATTCGATTGAATATTTGCTCTTTAGCTCGTGCATACCTTGAAAATAGGTAACAAACGGAATAACTATAAGTAAGGCAAACAAAAGGCCGTCCTGTTTCCAAACCTTTCGATACTCCTTTGGAATAACCCTTTTAACCTGCTCGGAGAAAGTAAGATAGCAGAACCACACCAATCCCCAAATCAAGCTCCGAACTACCCACTTTAAACCTTCGGCATCACCTTCGAAATCACCAAATATAAGAGAAAACAGATTAAGGGCGAACACAGCCACAATATACAACTTGGCGAGAAACACGGCATCGGCGTTGCGACGCTCGAAGGCTACAACAGCAAGTATTGCCACCACCAGCAGAAGCGGTAATGTGAGTAAGTCGAACAACGCAAGAAACACACTGCGACCATAGTCGTCGAAATTGAAGGTGAAAAGCGTGTAGCCAAGACTTAGCACCGCCCCAATTATGGTTATGACCTCGAAAAACCTGAGCCAGCCATGGATTCGGGTGTTTTGTTTCAGATACTCGCGAGTTTCTTTATCCCCTCTCCTCTTTACTTCGGAGGCGCTGGGGTAACAGACGTCATCAAAATCCGATTCCGACACTTCGTTTTCTTCATTTTTAGAGCCATCATCCGGACGGAAGTTGGGACAGGCCGTGCCGTCGAAGTCCTTTATCTCCAAACACGTCTCCCTTGTATTACACTGTCGGCATTGTTCTTCGGTCATAATGGCTTTTATTTATAAATCTAATACACACATTTATACAATGTTAACTACTTTATCGCAACCTTTCCTTAATCTCTTTCAATCTGTTTTCCAGCTTGACGGTCATAACCTTGAAATCCCAAAACTCGATATCCATACTTCTGGCGATTTTCTTCAGGTCGTTGCTGGCGTCGTGTTTCAGCGAGGCGATGTACGAATGGCACGAAACTCCGAGCAAAGCCTCTTTCAGCGCACAGGCCTTATACACAATCTCGTTGAAAAGTCGCTCGGTCTGCACGCCCGTTTTGCACTCAATAACAAACAGTTGGTTGTTTTTGATAAAAACCACGTCGAGTTCGTTGTTGCGGCTCACGCCCTTGCGCCAGATATGCACGCCCTTGGCCACCTCGTCGGGATTGACCATCTGCTTTACCTTATAATAGACATAATCCTCGAACCAGCCTCCCGTAAGCCACTCCAGCTGCGAGTGTGTAAGCCTGTCGTCGTGCGGCACAACGTTGGTCATCCGCAAAAAGCCACGGATGTCGGAAATGGGCGGAATGCCGTATCTTGTGGGCTTTTCTATTTCCCTTATCGGGATGCCGTTTTTGCAATCCCTGTAGTGCGTGCGGAGCAGCTCCAAAACTTTGTAGTCGCGGTCGGAGAGCAACTTTTTGGTGAACAATTCGAACATATTTTCCACGGCCTCCAACGGCATTTCGGGAGCGTGGCCATGAAGGGCCAAGTCGTGCTCCAGCTCGTGTACCGCTAGATATTCGGCAATACGCATGCGGTAACGGATTGGGAAGAAATAGTCGTCGTCGTCGAAAATGCTGTTGTCGAACTGCGAATGTATGATGGTGTTGTCGGCCACGTTGGTGTAGAAGAACTGCGCGTCGGCCGCCTCGAACACCTGCTGCACCGCCAGAGCCATATAGCGCGTGCCGCCGGCCAGATTGACACAGTAGCGCACCCCTTGGCGTATATGACTTTTCACCGCACGACAGATTTTCTCGTACTTGAACTCGTCGATGGCGTTTTTCAGCACTATCTCTTCGATAAATTCTGCCGGCACCCCGTCGATGGCGGCGAGCCACTCAAGGTCGTCGGCGGTGTCCTTGGCGGAGATGTACATCACACGGTCGCCCGGCACGTATTTCTCCTTCACGAAAAGATACGCGGGTATCGGATTGTCGTCGGTTATGATGTTGACAAGTGTCTTAGTCGAGCCTTTTTCTCCCATAAATCGTTGTATTTTAAAACCTTCACTTCTTAAGTCCAATCTGCAAATTTACATTTTTTTATCGTGCCCACAGCACTTAGTTTTCAACAGTTTTTCAACAAAACACCTTTCCAAAAGGGAAAACAAACAAATACCGCACAAAAGTAATCTACACAATATAAAACAATAACTTACTAAAAATCACTATATTACACAAAAAATTTGCTTTTCTCGAAAAAAAATGCTACTTTTGCAAAAAATTTCAATAACCGATGTAGAATACCGACCACATAGTGATCTTTTAGCAAAAAGAAAGGAGAGGGCACCCATGATAGAAACTGCTCAGTACAACGGACTGCAATGGCACCACATTTCAGACGCCAGCGAAGAAGACTACCGCTACCTGCTTGAAACCTACAACTTCCACCCTCTCGACATCGAAGACTGCCGCGGCACCAACCAGCGCCCAAAAATCGACGAGTACGACAACTACTATTTCCTTATCCTTCATTTCCCCTATTTCGACAAAGGCAACAAATTCGTCCGCATCAAAGAGGTGAAAATTTTCTGGGGAAAGGACTATATCATCACCATCGGCAAGTCGCACTGGGCCGTGAAAAAGACCTTCGAGACCATCAGCGAAGGCCTCGCCGACAACGACGAACAGACCATCGCCGCCTTCAAATCCAGCGACATACTGCTCTACCGCATCCTCGACCGGCTCATGGCCGAGACCAACACCCTCATCACACGCATCGGCGCCGAAGTGGACCTCATCAACTACGACATTTTCAGCAAGAAAGCACGGACCATCATCGAACAGATATCCATCACCCGACGAAACATCATCCTGCTCAACACCACCTTCAAACCTCAAATCCGACTCTTCCACCAATTCGAAAGCGGCGGCATCAAAGGCTTTACCGAAAGCGAGGAGATGGAAGACTACTGGGGCGATATCCTCGACCAATACCAGAAGATGTTCGACTCCGTCGAGGATTACGGCGAACTTATCGAAGGTCTCTCGCAAACGTTCGACTCGTTGCAGGCCAACCGCTCCAACGAAATAATGACAGTGCTCACCATCTTCTCTAGCACCATGCTGCCACTTACCGTGATAACAGGAATGTACGGTATGAACGTGGCACTGCCTTTCCAGGAACATCCGCAGGCTTTCTGGTTCGTGATGCTGATAATGGTGGTGGCCACCCTACTACTGCTTTTCTTCTTCAAACGACGCAACCTGCGATAAAACCTCATCACCTTGGAAAACAATAATTTGGAAAAGATTCTCGCTCTCGACGAGATAGACCACGCCAACTTCTGGGGCACCAACAACCGCAACCTCAACTTCGTCAAAGCTCTGTTCCCCAAGCTCAACATCATCGCCCGCGGCGAGATGCTCAAAGTCATCGGTCCGGCCGATGAGATAAGCATCTTTGAAACCCAGCTGCGGCGACTCACCGACTATTTCCGCCAGCACGGCACCATTACAGAAGAAAACATAATGCAGATAATCGAAGGCAACGTCTCTACCGACGACGCCAGCTCCGACATACTCGTGCACGGACGCAACGGGCTGCTTATCAAAGCCCGCACCCCTAACCAGAAACGTCTGGTGGAGGCTTGCGCCGAAAACGACCTCGTCTTTGCCATCGGTCCCGCCGGAACGGGCAAGACCTACACCGCTGTGGCACTGGCTGTGAGGGCCTTGCGCAACAAAGAGGTGCGACGCATAATCCTCACCCGTCCGGCAGTGGAGGCCGGCGAAAACCTCGGATTCCTGCCCGGCGACCTCCGCGAAAAACTCGACCCCTACCTGCAACCTCTCTACGACGCCCTGCGCGACATGATCCCGCAACAGAAACTGCAGTCGCTGTGGGAAGACAAGACTATCGAGATAGCTCCCCTCGCCTTTATGCGCGGACGCACCCTCGACAATGCTTTCGTAATCCTCGACGAGGCTCAGAACGCCACTTCGGCACAGTTAAAGATGTTCCTCACCCGCATGGGACGCAACGCCAAATTCGTCGTCACCGGCGACCTCACACAAATCGACCTGCCGCGCTACCAGTCGTCGGGATTGGCACACGCCATCTCTATCTTAGGCAATATCAAGAACATATCCATCATCCAGCTCGACAACAGCGATGTGATACGCCACAAGCTGGTGACAAAGATAATCAACGCATACGAGCAAAATCCGCAGAAAACTGAAAAGGAAGATGTGAAGGCGTGAAGATGTTGAATTGTTTAACTGTTTAACTGTTGAGTTGTTTAATTGTTTTGTTGATTAACTGCAAACAGCAAACTCAAAACTAATTTAGAACACCGCTTTTAGGATAGCGACAAGATTTTCCCACATCCCTTTGCATACCGACACAATTCCGTCGGCAAAACCCATTTTTATAGAAAACAGCACAACGGATATGTTGAACATCAGAAACAGGGCTATAAATACAAACGAGCGTAGATAGCCACACTTTTTTATGTCCGTCTGTTTAAGACGCGTCTGCAAAGCAAAACAAATCAGATGGAAAGCAAAGGTAAATCCGATAAAGATATGGAACAGATACATGCTTTTGTCGGCAATCATCAGGCTGATTAACAGCAATATATACGTGAACAAGGGCAATGTGTATGGAGCGAGGGAAATACAAGTGTTGCCGAACGCATTTTTGCCGCTGTGCCACACTTCTCCTGAGCCGTCGGAGTTGACTTTCAGCGACTTGACCCTCTTAAAAAACATAATACCAACCACCATGTGAGTAAGCTCGTGCGACAAAGTCTCCAACGTACCGCCAATTTCACGAAAAAAAGGAATGATGCGCAACAGAAAACAGACACCCATGCCGATGAAAAACCACTTATATGCTGATAAACATGTAAAAATGCCAGTTACGGCCGACCAAAATTCCGGCCATACAACAACAATGCCAACAAGCATCAGCAGAAATGTAACTATCCTATAGACTTTCGACATCGGCTAAAGAATTACACAACAACAATGTACGAAAAGCACATCAATGTTCTTCGGACATCAAATATACAAAAAAAAGGAACAATGTCAAAACTAATCCTCGGCGCGAGTAAATTCCTCGAAAGTGTGGTCGGAGTAAAAAACAAGATAACGCACTGCCTTACGGGTCTCCTTTTTCTGAATCGGTTTTTCTTTGTCCCCGTCCGAATTTTGAACTTCTGCGTAATTCTCGTCGAGTTTAGGCCCGTTTGTTATTGCCTGATTTTCAACTTCTTTTAAAATTGGAGTATTTTCAACAACCTCATTTTCAACAACTTCCGAAATGGTGTTTTGTGGTGTAATTTCAGTCATTTCAGAGGAAAAGATATCCATCTGTCCGCCATTTTCAACACGTTCCATCTGATTTTCAATTGTTTGGATATTAAGGGCGGTTTCTGTGCCAGAATTTTGCACAGTCTCCTGAGTGTTGGCGGATTTGTACATCTCGCCCTTGCCGAACAAAAGCCAGTTGGTGTCAATTTCTGGATAGCGGTTCAAAACACGCATAACAAAATCCAGACTGGGCTTGTTTCGTCCTGACATTATGTGCGACATACCCGAACGCTGAATGTTTATCTCGTCTGCAAACTGCGATGCGGTGATATTTTTTGCACGCATTATTAGATTAATTCTGTCTATCATAAGAAGTTACATTTATAACGGTAAATATTTTCAGTTTACAAATATACATAAAAATATTGAAACATTTGTAACTTTTGTTAATATTACAAATGTAAACACCTAAATATCCGAGAATTTACTTTAATTAAATAATATAATACATTGATTTATAATATTTTATTTTGAAACAATTATTGATAGTATGTTTACACGGTAAATATAGCTAACTCATTGAAGTAACACTATAGATATAAAAGTAATTTTATTGGTTTTTAGGTATTTATGATAAATTTATCCATTTGTTTACGACGAATTAAGTGGTTTACATTTGTTTTGATAAAACATTTGTAAACTTTGCACTTTGTAATGTGTTACGTTTGTAAAATATCATATTGTTACAAATGTATAATACATTTGTAAACACAAAAATAGAGTATTTTATTATCCAGAAAAAAATCACTACGCTGTCTTTCGGTTATTGATTAAAAAATCTTACTGGCCTATTCACTCTCCCATGGTGATGGAGTTTGTCAAAATTTTCATTCAAAAAGATGTGGAGTTAACCCTTTTTTATTGTTCCGACATCTCAAAATCTTCACTGAAAACCTTATTACGATATAAGAAAAATATTTTTATCGCATTCTCGTTGAGGAAAAAGCATCTTCATAACGTAACAACTAATTGTATATCAACAATTTCATGGCTCTACCCTACCCTTTCGTCGCAGGTGTTGAAAAACAAGTTGATATTTATTTTGCTAAAAAAGTTTTCATTTTCATAAAAAAAAGTAATTTTGCACACACAATAATAAGAAATTAGGCTCGTTATTTACTAAATAATAAAAAGAGACTCAAAATGAAAAAACGTATTATAATGATCGCCGGCGTGGCTTTGTTGCTTGGAGTTATGCTTGCATCATGCTATTCGACGTCGCACAACACCTGTCCGGCATACCGAGGCGCGCAGACCTCGCACTACAGAAGGTAAGCAGCCGTTCCGGTTTTTGGTGTTTACAGACAATCCTGTTGCCTGCTTTTATTTCATTTGTAATGACAACAGCAACACATTGTAAGAAAAAAAATAAGGGGAATGTTTTTCGGACACTCCCCTTTTAGTTTGTAAATAACGTCTGTTATTTAGATTTTTTCTGATCTTTCTTTGGTTTCTTGGATGTCTCTTTGGCAGGTTTGGCCGTTTTTTCTGATTTAGCCGAGCTTTTGGATTCGGCTTTTTTGGCAGTTTTCTTTTCGGTAGTCTTTTTGGCTTTGGGCGTGGATTTTGAGGAAGACTTTTTACTTTTCTTTTCGTTTTTTTCCTCTTCCTGTTCGGCTTCCATCATTTCAAGCTCGATGTCGAGAAGGTCATCCTCATCGGGTTCCATATCGTCGTCGAGAAGGTCATCGTCGTCCAAGTCTTCATCGGTTTCTTCATCGTCGTCGCTTCCGAAAGCGTTATCGGAGGTGGCGTCGGCCATGGCGGCTTCTTCGGCGTAAGCCTTTTCGTAGTCGCCGTGGTTGAGGGTGAATTCGCGGTGCGCCTCGTCCTTCTCGCCGTTGTCGTTCTGTTCCATTATGTCCATGTCCGACATCTCACTACCTTTAGTGCTGTCGCCGAAAAGGTCTTTTTCCAGTTCATCCTCGGCCATAGGCGAATCGATTTTCACCTCGAATTTCACCATATACACAGTGTCTTCGGTTTCGAAGGGGACGACAAAAATGGGTGTCCCGTCGGGTTTTATTATTTTTTTTAGATATGGATCATACCCGTCGGGTTGGGGGTATGCTTCTGCAAATTGTTCTTTCAATTCGTCTGTCAACTTATCAAAACTGATAATCCTGTTGTTTTTGTGTGTTTCGTTATTTGCCATTTTTCAAAACTTTTTTCGATTATAGTTTAATAAATATGAATTAGTCGTTATCATCGTCAGTGCGCAGGTTTTCCATAAGGAATTTCTTGCGTTCCGGGGTATTTTTGCCCATGTAGAAATTAAGCACCCTTGCACTGTCGAAATCTTTGTTGAAAATCACCGGATCGAGACGCATGTCCTTGCCAATGAAGTTTTTGAACTCGTCGGCGGAAATCTCTCCGAGACCTTTGAATCGTGTTATTTCGGCGTTTTTGATGCTGTCTATCGCCTCGACGAGTTCCTCGTCGGTGTAGCAGTAGAGTGTTTTCTGCTTGTTGCGTACGCGGAACAGCGGCGTCTGCAGTATGTACACGTGTCCGGTCTTTATCAGGTCGGGGAAGAACTGCAGGAAGAAAGCCAGCAGCAGCATACGGATATGCATGCCGTCGTGGTCGGCATCGGTGGCTATCACCACGTTGTTGTAGCGCAGGTTTTCCAGACCGTCGTCGATGTCGAGGGCGCTGTGGAGCAGGTTGAACTCCATGTTCTGGTAAACGATGGCTTTGCTTTTGCCGTAGCAGTTCTTGGGTTTGCCTCGCAGGCTGAACACAGCTTGTGTGTTCACGTCGCGCGATTTGGTGATGGAGCCGCTTGCCGAGTCGCCCTCGGTGATGAAAATGGTGGTCTCGAGACGACGTTCGTGATTGCTGTTGTAGTGCACACGGCAGTCGCGGAGCTTGCGGTTGTTGAGGCTTACCTTTTTGGTTTTGTCCTTGTTGGCTTTCTTTATATCGGCAATTTCTTTGCGTTCCTTTTCAGACGCCACAATCTTAGCCTGCAGCGCCTCAGCGGTTTGTGCGTTGATATGCAGGTAGTTGTCGAGGTTACGCTTGATGATGTCCATCACATAGCTCTTCACCGTGGGACTTTCGTTGGGCAGTCCGTCGCGGCTAGGCTCCATATATGTCGAGCTGAAGTTTGTCTTTGTCTGGTTTTTGAACTCGGGTTCCTGCACCCTTATGCTTATCACGCATATAATGCCCTGACGTATGTCGTTGGGGTCGTAGTCTTTTTTATAGAACTCACGAACAGTTTTCACTATTGCCTCGCGGAAAGCGCCTTGGTGCGTGCCACCATCGGGGGTGTATTGTCCGTTCACAAAAGAGTAGTATTCTTCCTTGTTGTATTGTCCGTCGCCGTGGGTGAAAGCCACTTCAAGGTCGCCTTCGTGTATGTGGATGATGGGATACAGCCCCTCTCCTTCCATATTATTTTCCAAAAGGTCTATGATGCCGTTCTTGGAATAGATGCGCTGGCCGTTGTAGCGCATGGTTAGACCTTTGTTGAGATAGGCGTAGTTCCAGATTTTCTTTTCTATGTAGTCGTTGATATAGTGGTAGTTGCCGAAACATTTGACATCGGGAATGAATTCCACGTAGGTGCCGTTGTCCTCGGTGGTGGGCATCAGTTCGGATTCGTTTATCAGCTTGCCTTCGGTGAATTCGGCGTATTTTGTCTGTCCGTCGCGGAAAGCCTGCACTTTGAAATACGACGAGAGGGCGTTCACCGCCTTGGTACCCACGCCGTTGAGGCCGATGGATTTCTGGAAAGTCTTGTTGTCGTATTTTCCGCCCGTGTTGAGGCGCGACACAGCTTCAACCATCTTGCCGAAAGGTATTCCGCGGCCGTGGTCGCGTACCGACACCACCTTGTCCTGAAACGACACATTGACCTCTATCTGTTTGCCGAATCCCGATGTGAACTCGTCTATCGAATTGTCTATAACCTCCTTGATAAGTATATATACACCGTCGTCCTGCGAAGAACCGTCGCCCAGTTTGCCTATGTACATAGTGGGACGCAAGCGCAGATGTTCCATGTCTTCCAAATGGATGATGGAATCATCTGTATAGTTGTTTTCCAATGGCTTCTCGTCCATAAAATCCTGTGTGTCTTTGTTTTACCTTTGTTAAGCTTGAATATTCAACTTGCAAAGTTACACAACAATTCGAAATTATGGAAATTTTTTTGATTTTTTTTTATCAACAACGGACGTTGCAAAAGTTTTGCACATATTCTCACATACTATATGCAAAATATGCGATAAAAGGGGTTCATTTCTTCTTTTAAAGGAAAATAGTCCATATTTTTGCATGCCTATGCTATGCTGTGAAAGGTAAAAGAGAGTCTCCCGACAGCATTGTACATAGCTACAAATCAACACATTGCACGCAAACACGTATGTCTATATTCATTTTTTCCTTTGCGGATACGCATTTTTTTCGTATTTTTGCAAAACAAAATCCTGCGGATGTGGCGTAATTGGTAGCCGCGCTAGACTTAGGATCTAGTGACGAGAGTCGTATGGGTTCGAGTCCCTTCATCCGCACAGAACGAGATTTTTTTTTGCGTGCCTTCGGCACGAATTACTGTAAGGCAACCCCACGGGGTTGGATGGAATAGTTCTCCGCTTTGCTATCGAAAATCACCCCTAACGGGTTCATGTGTCCTTATTTCACCCTCAACTTGCGCCCGATCTTCAGTGTAGTATTGGCATTTATGCCGTTGAGCTGACAGAGTTTTTTCACCGTGGTATTATGTTTGCGGGCAATGCTGCCGAGGTTGTCGCCTTTTTTCACAGTGTAGTATTGCGACGATTTGTTGGCGGAAGCGCCTTTCTCGGTTTTTGCAACTTCCACTTCTTCAACCACTTCCACTTTTGCCGTATCGGCGATTGTGGCAAGCTCTCCGTTCTCCTTTCTAACGAGGATGTGCGTTGCCGGAGCCGATGAGTGGACGATAATTTTGTTGCCCTCGCGTATGGAACGGTACACGCTGCGGTTCATATTGTGTGGCGTAAGGGAGAAATTACGGTTCACCTTGCGTCCCGGGTCGGTGAGGCTGTGCGAGAAAAGCCAGTTATAAGTCTCGTGCATATAAAAAGCATAGACGAGCTGTCCGTGGTTCATGCCATTTAAACGCGTCCAAATCAGGCGGTTAGTGTCGCCGCAGTTGTTCATGGCGTCCACCACACGCTGCGACTGCCCGATGCCCACGGCGCGGTCGGCGGTGCCGTGCAATATCCACAGTGGCACTTCGTTGAGCGGACACAAGTCCCTGCTTGTTCCGCCGCCGCACAAAGCCATTGCCGCGGCAATTTTTGAAGGATACGCTGCAGTGAGGTCGACAGTGCCGTAGCCGCCCAGACTCATCCCCAGCACATAGATACGGTTAGTGTCGATGGCATAACGCTGTTCGAGCCATTCCACGATACTCCATATTTTGGCAGGTTTCCACGCGCCGCCGCTCTGCGGAGCCAGCACAAGGGCGTCGATGTGCATACCCATTTCGAGGGCGTTTATAGGACCATAGCGACGCACCCTTGAGAGGTTGTTGCCGCACAGACTACGGCCGTGCAGGAATATCACCAAAGGCTTGTCAACAGTGTCGGTATAGCCATTGGGAGTGTAAAGCCAGAAATTATACGAGCCTTTCACTCTGTTATGAAAAGGATAAAGATGTTGTGCCCTGAGCGAAAACGCCGTTGCAACAAGCAAAACAGAAATCAGCAGTATCTTTTTTGTCATATCGTAAAGTTTTTTTGTCGTCACCAATCGTATTTAGAATTGGAGTTGTTGACGTATGGGTTTTGTTTAAATGTCATTTTGTAAATAATACGACCGCGGGAGCCAATCACCACGCTGTTGCCCACCACTATTGGCGATGCCTCGAAATTTATGCCAATCTTTTTGCATAAAAGGATTTCGCCCGAGAAAGCGTCGATGAGGTACACCCTGCCCTGCGTATCGAAAGTAATCACGAACATATCGCCGTACTCGTTGAGCATAGCCACCGGCGACGACCATGCATAGTGCTGAAGCTGTGTACGATACACGACCTCACCGTCCGCACGGCGAACAGCGACGAAATCGCCTTTCATGCCAGGACCGTCGTTTGTCACCAAGTTGAAGAAAATCAAATCCTTGCAGTTTCCTGCTCCGGGCAGAGGCGTAGAATACATACCGCCGTCGAAATGTTTTTCGCCCATCGACACCTTGTTGCAGGCAAAAGTCTGCTGCCACACGCGTTTTCCCGTAAGGGCATCGAGTTTCACGAAATAGCACAAGCCCTTTGCCCCCTGATGGTCCACCTCGCATCCGGTGTATAGGAACAGTCCGTCGTCCTCCCACTGAAGCACCAGCGAGCCGTCGGTGTCGTCGTAATTGTAATAATGCCACACCGGTTTCATAGTGTTGAGATTGACACACAGCACATCGCCGAAATTATCGGCAATATAGCCATAGTTGCGGTACACCGCCATGGATGCCTCCATGCCCGCCGACTCGAATTTCATATTGCGGTAGCGCATGGTGTAGCGCATGGTGGTATGGAGTTTCAGACTGTCGCCGCTGATGCGGTACTTATAAAGAGTGCCGTTTTCGCCGGGACGGAAAAGAAAATTGCCCACACGTATCGGCGAGGAGTCGTAAGCCCCCCAATCACGCCATGCCTTGTTGTCCTGACGCTCGAAATGCGTTATCTTGTGCTTGAAGAGATTCACCACCATGGCGCCGAAAGGGCGCTGGCAGGGAACACCCTGACCGATGTAAATATTTCCGTTGTACGTTGGGTCGATGGAGGGAGTGCCCTTGATGGGATTGCCAAGAAAGATGGAGCGGCGCGAGCTGTCGCCCGTTTCGAAATTGATGAAATAGAGACGCGAACACAGCGATGCCACTATTATTTCTTCGCTTGTGAAATCCTTTGTAAGGTTTCTGGGCTCGGAAAGGAAGCGGTTGTAAAGCGAATCCGTCCAGTGCACAAAAAGCGGCTGTCCCGTCCAGCCGTTGCCACCGCCCCAAGAGCCGAAGCCGCTTTGACGCGAGTCGTAGCCGGTGTTGAAAGTCCAGTCGATGACAAGGGTATCGGGGTAACCCGCCACACTACCCACGAAAGGCGTGGAGCGAAAGGCATTGCCGCGGAACATAAGGATGTCGTCGGTGAGGGAATACAAATCGGTTAAATCGTCCAGGTCGCCAGAAACACCGGTGTCGTGTACAGTGATTTTCCAATAAAGGTCGTATGCCGAATAGTAGAAAGTGTCGGGCAAGGGGGACAGAACCTTTTGGGTACCTTTATTACGCGGCCTTGCATTGTGTGGACGCGGCGGCGTAACATAGCACGACGAATCGCACACCACATCTATCACCACCTGCGGTGTTTGTGCAAAAAGCGCCACAGCTGGCAAAAGAACGTACAAAAGCAGTATTCTGTATGGTCTTGCCATAAATATCCACGTATTAACCAAAATTTTTACGTAAAAAAGCAGAAAAAGTTATATGGGCAAAGGAAATAGAGCACCATCCACAACACCTATTCCGCACTTTATTTGCTCTTGGCCTTGCGTTTTTTGCGGTAGTATTTTATCTTGTAACGCGTTGTACTAAAGAGTTTTCCGTCTTCATACTTTCGTTCCTCAACCAAAGCCCCGTTTTTATCGAAATCGTACTGATATGTCTCCACGCTTCGGCATTCTTTTGCTCCCCTCGCCCTCGGTCCTATACAGCCTGCAGGTCGGCCATGACGCCAGTAAGCATAAACGGTGTCTAACAATTTTCTATTGTTATAAACATAGCGGAAACTTTTTGCCAATGTACTGTCCCTTGAATAATAACAATATTCCTCGCCATGAGGATATTCACGTCTTATGTGATAGTATGGCCTAGGACAATAAAGAGATGTGTCGTATAATTCTACTGTCACAGTAGTGTCGCCAACTGCATAGGAATATACACTATCTACAAAACACCCGCGTTCTTCATCGAAACTGATTGATTTTCTTAAAACCCTGCAATTGGAATCATTGTAGAAAGTCAATTTGTTGAGAGACAGAGGCAAGGAATCTGTAACATCCTTCCCAAATTCAAATAACTTAAAACCCTCGAAACACGAATCTGTTCGCATTTGCAGATTGGTGCGACATTCTTCTACTGATACGGCAATACCGTTTTCCCTTCTTTTTATGGTAACCTCCCTGACTATAACTCGTGTATGCGACAATGTGTCGAATTTCCAACGCATCTCGCCGTCTTTTTCTTTTATCACCCACTCTTTTGTCTTATTGTCATATTCCGTTTCTACTTTTATGGATCTGTCCCAACTGCTGGTATAACTCCCGTCTCTATCTACCTTAAAAGTATCCCTTCTTACATAACCTTCTGCAAATGTGGTAATTTCAACAATCTCCCTCACATTCTCTCCAAAACGTTCTTCTAAAGATGGACAACGGGGAATCGGGTCTACACCCTGCGCCCGACACAATGTGCTAAATAGCAGTAAAAACGCTGTGGCAAAGAGACTCTTTTTCATAGAAATTCATATTTTTAGGGGTTATTCTTCATCTTCGAACTCTGAGGCTTCCGCAGTGGGGGTGAGCTCCTGTGTGCGGTACTCGTTGCTGCGCGAGAACATTGCGTTGATGCTGTCGCGGATGGCGTTGTCGCGGGCTATATCCTCGTGGCGTTGCCGTTCAGTGGCCGACAACACGGGGGGCTTGTTTATTTTCGAAGGTTGTTGTTTCTGTTTGGAAGGCGAATAGACATCCACTGTGCCACTTTCAACGGGGCCGGAAGAGTAATCGGTTGTTGCCGACGATGATTTCTGTTTTGTGGCCGGCTCGTTGCCAAGCAGACGGCGGGCACCCACGTAACGGTTTTTGTAATATGCTTCGGTAGAAGCACTTATACGCACACCGGTGCTCGACGAGTGTATAAAATCGAAAGTGCCTTTGTCGGGATAAACTTCGGTAACAATACCCACATGTCCTATGCTTCGGGAATGACGGCGTCCGCCGAAGAAAACGAGGTCTCCGCGCTGCAGGTCGCCGCGGTTTACGCTGCGTCCGTGGTGCCACTGTCCGGGAGCCGAGCCGGAGAGGTCGAAACCGAAATGGCTGTATACGTAGCGAGTGAACCCCGAACAGTCGAAGCCTTTGGGGGTACGACCTGCTGCACGGTACGGTGTGCCGATGTACTTGCGGGCCACGCTAATAACGTCATCGGCGGTGGTCTGCGCAATGGCATTCACTGCCAAAGCGACGAACAACGTACCGAGCAACAATAATTTAAATATCTTTTTCATCTTCTTTTAATCCTCCTCAATAATTTTACCGCTTGCCACATATTTTCTCCATTTCTCCACCACCGCCGCGAAATCTTCGGGATAAGGCGATTCGAAATGCAGATGTTTGTGTGTGGTAGGATGCTCGAAACCAAGCACCACGGCGTGCAGTGCCTGACGGGGCATCAGTTGGAAGCAGTTGGTAACAAACTGTTTGTATTTCGAAAAAGTGGTTCCTTTCAGAATCTGGTCGCCGCCGTACGCCTCGTCGTTGAACAGCGGATGGCCTATGTGTCGCATGTGGGCGCGAATCTGGTGCGTGCGACCTGTCTCCAACACACATTCCACCAGAGTCACATACCCGAAACGCTCTTTCACGTGCCAGTGCGTTACGGCGTGTTTGCCGTTCTCGCTGCCTTCGGGGAACACGGTCATCACCTTGCGGTCCTTGGGCGAGCGGCCGATATTGCCGATGATGGTGCCGTCGTCCTCTTCGAAATCACCCCAGACAAGGGCGTTGTACTTGCGTTCGATGGTGTGTTCGAAAAACTGCTTGGCCAGAACGGTCTGCGCCATCTCGTTTTTGGCAAGAATGATAAGTCCGGAGGTATTTTTGTCGATACGGTGTGCGAGGTACGGCGTAATGGGGTTGCCATCCTTGTCGGTCTTGTCCTGATAATAGAAGGCGAGGGCGTTGAGCAGTGTGCCGTCGAAATTGCCGAAACCGGGATGCACCACAAGTCCGGCAGGCTTGTCCACCACAAGCACGTCGTCGTCCTCGTAAACGATGTTCAGAGGTATGTCTTCGGGAGTAATCTCTATTTCGCGCGGCGGGTTGGGCAGCAGCACGCTGATAACATCCAACGGCTTAACTCGGTAGTTCTGTTTCACAGGCTTTCCGCCGACGAGTATGCACTGCGCTTTGGCGGCGTTCTGTATCTTGTTCCGCGACGCCCCTTGTATGTGGTCCATCAGGTACTTGTCGATACGCAACATGGCCTGACCTTTGTCGACCGTAATGCGGTAATGTTCGTACAGTTCGCCGTCGTCGTTGCGTTCTTCAAGTTCTATGTCGAGATTTTCTTCTGCCATCGCGGTTATTATTTTGTTACTATAAATTTCTCATTTGCAAGGACTTGTCCGTTGGCGGAGACAATCCTCATAACATACACTCCTGCCGGCAAATCCGACACATCCATCTGTTTTTCAATCTGTTGGCATTTGCAACACTTGCCATACATATTATATATAGCCGTTTCTGCGGAAAGCAGTCGGGCATCGTCGTTGTAATCCAAAAACAGGACGTTTTTACAAGGATTGGGACGGAGTTTCACCGCAACACTTTCTTTTTCAGCCGATTGCAACCCCACCACAGCCTGCTGTCCGAAATAGGGACGCATCATCAGCGAGCCACTGAGATAGCTTTGCTGCCACGAGCCGGAAGTGAAATAGTAGATATTATTAGCGGTGTTGTTGCTGCGGTCGAAACCGAGATTTATGTAGTTTGTGGAATGTTGTTCGAAACCGATGTATATAGTGCCGCTCACCACAAGCGGACGTTCGAGGGGATAGCGGCAATATTGGTTAAGGCTGTCGAAACGAGGAAATGCGTAACTTGCGGCTTTGTACAACACGCTGCCAGGCGTTCCGCCGTTGTCGCTCCAAACGCATATATAGAAAGGAATTCCGCTGTTACCGTTGTTGTAGGTGCGGTTGAAATACATGTCGATGGCGGTGAGGGTGTCGGTGGCGGAAAGAGAGAAACGGTAGCCCAACGAGCAACGGCTGTTGTTGGTAGTTATCCCATAGCCGTTTTCCGGAACGCCGTCGTCGTAGGCGAAATAGTTGTCGAACACCTGCTCGAAGACAACGGTGTCGTTCTGCGGATGGTTGTCGCCGGTATAGCCTTCGGTTACGACATGCACTATGCGGAACACGTTGCGTGGATTGGTCATTGCAGGCAAAGTGTCGTTCAAAGGCGGACGGGCGTGAACAGCCGCCGTCTGATACCGATGGTTGGGCAGATATGCAGGCACATTCTCTGAACCACCCGTGTAACTACCTATTACTCTGTTGTTTCCATCGTAAATTTTGTATTCGTAACGCGACACCAGCTGTTGAGAATAGAGGTTGGTGATGGTGTTTTGCAGACTGTCTTTCAGGCAGCTATTACGAAACTGGCGCGTGGGCATAGCCGTGTATTGTTTCAGCATCGAAGTGGCTTTGTTCACAAATGCTATGTCGCGGAAGGTTGGTGCGTGGGTGCGGCTGTAGTCGAGATACACGTAGTCGATGTTCCACATGTCGCAATTGCCTGAAAGTCCGGGCTTGGTTACATTATTGATACTTACATAGTTACGGAAACGGAACTTAAATCCCGATTTCAGATATACGTCTTGAACGATGGGAATCGCCACATAGCGGAAGAAACCGCCTTCGCTTGCGTGTAGGGAGTCGAGCGAAAAACCGTCGGTGCTCCACACCTTATCCCAACTGACTGACACAGAGTTGAAAAACTCGAGAATCAGAGAGTCGCCAGCTTCGGGGGCAACCCCTACCCTTTCCCACATATTGCCGTAGCCGCCTCCAGGTTGGAAATAGAAGCTGAAATAGATGGAGTCGGCGGCGGTGAGTGCCCTTGCGTATGGCGAAAAAAGGGAGTCGAGACGTATAGGCAAAGATGTGAGAGTGTCGCCCGGAACAGGCGACAGACCTATACCGCGGTGCAGCTCGCCACAGGCGTCGATAGCGTCGAGGGTGGCAACGCCAACGGTGGGCGGGAACACGGCGTAGTCGGCGTTGACAAAAGCCTGGTTGTCGGCCCAGCGGTTGCTGTCGGGATAGCCGCTATAGTTGGAGAAATCGTCGAAAAACGGCAGTGTGAGTGGCTGTTGGACGGACTTAGCCCTTGTGCGATGACGCTTGGCAAGACGCTCTACAACGGAATTGCCATAGAGAGGCAGCAGCACCTCCTGTGCCACAGCACCTCCGACAAAAGTCAGCAACAACGTTATTCCAATAGCAATTTTCCGCATTGTATTATAGATCTTCAGATGTTCAGATAATCAGATTTTCGGATTTTCAGATTGTAAGATTAAAACAACTTTCAATTAGTTTTTACCATTCGAAATCGTCGTCGGACGATGAGGCTGGCTCCGAATGTTCGGGGGCAGGTTCTTCCTCGGGTTCAGGAGTTTCGTCGCGTTTGTAGTTTTTCACCACTTTGTTGAAATCGGTGGAGGACTCTGAGCGGTACCACAGCTCTATCACCGTGCCGAAAGGAACGCGGGCGGTTTTGTTGGGCTGCATGTCGTACACACGGGAGTTATTCTTGTCGTCGGGATGCTCATAGTGTTCCACGCCGACGTTGAGCGACGCCATCTGCAACATTTTGCGAGCCTCGCGCGGCGTTTTGCCAATCACCAGAGGGATGGTAGTCTTGGCGTTGAGGGCGCAGCCCACAGTGAGGTCGATGCGGGAGCCCTTTTCAAGAGAAGTTCCGGAACGCACGTCGCGGCCTTTGTGCATCTGACGCACAACGATGTTGTTGCCCAGTTCGTTCTCCTCAAAAGTGATGTAACCGCATTCGAGGCCTGCGCTCTCGAGTTGCGAGATAGCCTGTTTGAGCGACAGTCCTCCGGTGAGGTTGGGCACCTTGGTGGGGTCGGGATTGTACTTGGTAACGGTAACATAAACCTTACGGCCTTTTTTGATTTTGCTAGTGGCCTTGGGGTCCTGGGTGAGGATATTGCCACCGGGGGTGTTTCCCACAAAAATGGAGTCCACCACCACAAGTTCGACATTCTCCACGCCCTCAACGCCAGAGAGGTCGTCGATGTTCTTGCCCACAAGCTCGGGCATATCGTACTCGGAGCCGTGACGGCTGTACAATCTCTGTATAAAATACACCACCAGCACAATGGCTATACTTGCCAACAGCATCATTATCAGAGTGGTGGCAAGAGGGTGTTTTTTGAAAAAGTTTTCTTTAGCCATAACTATATATTACAAGTGTAAGTAATAATAACTCCGAAAAGTCATTATTATTGCATTGTCCAAGATAATATTATACGACAGTAGGCTTTGATGGGTTACATTTTGTTTTTTGCAAAAAAAAGACAAGTGCACTAATTGCACTAACAGGCGCCGACAATTGCAGAATTGGCACACCTGTCCCTTCATTTTTTTGTAGAAACACGTTTATTTCAATAATTTTATGTAACTTTGCAGAAACAAAAATTTTACGAAAGATGATAAAAAAAGTCCTTATAACCTTGTTTTGTGCGGCATTTGTGATGTCCGCCCAAGCGCAGAAAAGAACCGTGGAGAGCATACGGCAGACATACGCCGATGTCCACGAATGGATTTCGCACATGATGCCCAACGAGGAGGGCGAGACGGGCATGCCACCCGAATATTACGAGCTGAACGTGATGCAGAACCTGCCCGGCACCGGTCCGCACCGCGAAGTAGTGCGTATGTTCTACGGCGAGGAGGAAGCCGCCGAAGATGTTATCTATCCGCCTCACTATCTGCGTTTTGCCACAGCCAAGTACAACTTCGCCGCACGCGAGTTCTACGAGGAGTACCTCTACGACGAGAAAGGGCGTGTGATGTTCATCTACGCCATAACCCCCGATGCCGACCCAAATATGACGCCCTACGAGTTGCGCATGTGGTTCGACGGCAAGCGTCTGCTGCGTTTCACCGCAAAGAAATACGATGGTCCAAAAGGTTACTTGGACATCGCCTCCCTGCGCAAAGGCACTTTCAAAGAGGTGTATTCCGGCACCGACATTCCGGAGATGTACCAGGTGGAGGCCAACCGCTGCAAAGACCGCGCCTTGCGTTTTCTTGAAATGTTCAAAGGAATTGACAAGAATACTTATTTGTGATTTCGGATTTCGGAATTGGCTGACGCCGTGGGGTAAGACAACAATAAAAAAGACAAAATGAAGAAAAAACTTTTGATATACGCATTACTGCTTTTCCTTGCTGCCGATATTTTGGCACAGAACAAATACGAAATGCGATGCTGGATTGAGGGTGATTCGTTGACAGTCAATGTCGACTACGTGTCGAAGAAGGAGTACCCCGAAGTCGAGGATTACTTTCTGCTTACCGAGGTTGCAAATTTAAAGATCGTATCTACCGGCTGTATCGGCTATACTTTTCATAACGACGGAGACACTGTCCGTTTCGACAATCTTTATGCGTTTTCTTTCCCTCATCTGCCAAAATACGTCAATGTGTATTATACCTTGCCGTTATCCAGTTTCCGCACAGCCGACGGCGCCATAGTGTTGCGACGCGAGGGCAACTGGTATCCACACCGTAATGGCGAACTCCTCAAAGCGAAAGTCAGCATTGAAACTGGGACCGATGACTACTACGTTATCGGAGGAAGCGAGACTTCACCCTCGTTCGACCTGCATTTAGTTCTGCTTCCAAAGGACAAATACAAGTGCAAGGTCATCAAAAATGCAACGCGTCCTTTCTATTTCTACCGCCCCAAGAGCGACACAACCCGTTACCCCGATGCATATTACAAAGAGTTTGTGGATTCGTACAATTTCTACTGCTCCTTTTTCGGCGATTCCTTGTCGTCAAAGCCGATGAACATTGTGGAGATTGGCGACCCGCAGTTTGT
>DBXF01000039.1:26310-28318 GCA_002309295.1 Bacteroidales bacterium UBA1219
ATCTTCGGGCATTATTTCTATGATGTTTACAAGATGATACCCGACTTTTCGTGGATTCCTCACGAGGTGGCGCACCAATGGTGGGGCAACGGCATCTTCTTTGAACATCGCGACTACGCTTTAAGCGAAAGCCTAAATGAGTACATCAAACTTCAATTCCTCAAAAGTCGCGGGCGTGGCTACGAGGAGCAGATTGAATACTATAAGGCAATGATGGAGCGTGCCGAAAAAACTTTGCCAATCGCCGACATACACAGCGTTGAATCACAGGATGAGTCCATTGCCATCTACCATGCCGCTCCCTATCGCTTGACCCTTGAGGACACGGCAACCGTCAACACCACCCTGCTACAATTCTACCGCAAGCACAAACACAATGTGGTGAACAGAGACACCTTCCAACAAGAATGCAAAGCATTGCAGAACTGGCTGATGTCTAAATAATTGCAAAAAAATAAAGTTTATAACGACTAAACTTCGGAAAACAACTGTGCAAGTTTTATTTTGATAGCTTCCCAACTCTCGTTTCGTAAGCAATGTGGGTCGGGTTCATTATCCGCTTTCTCAAAGCGTGTGAAACCAGCCATCACATCTCCTCTACTATAGCCGTAGGGATAACGTTTTTCATGAAATTTCAGCATAGCAGTTGCGGAATATTGTTCAGCCAAAGCATAGATATCCCAAAAATCTTTCTTTCTTCCACCCCGCGCCACTACATCCAGTTTCATAGCAATTATATCTTCTGTCGAAGCCATCCTAATGCCATCCTCAGTAGTCATTGGTGCAATGAATTTATCCGTATAAAACAAGTCGAGTTTCACAGCATCATCACGAGTTGTGCCAATGATATATGTTGCACCCATGCCGACAGGATTTCCGCAATCGCCGACACAATACGGGAACATCTGACGCAAATGTGTTTGAATTGAAGCGAAATCGACACTGCCGTATTCATCATCGGTGAACAAATCTATGTCAATTGACACACGATGTCCCAAACGAAGGCTCAAAGAGGTCCCTCCAACAAGACGAAAAGAATTAAACATCTCGTCCGACATCAAACGGACAAGAATGTTTCTCAAATAAGGTGTAACGGTTTCATAATGAAGCATAACTCATCATCTTTTGAAGGTTTGTCTTCACAATTTGGTTAAAAACAGTTGGCTTAAACGACTGCTCAAATTCCCGCACCTTATCCCATCCGTATATCCTGACCACAATCCGTTGTTCCTCTTCTGTCCCATAGCCAAAAACCCGTTCTATGACGAAGTCTGAATGTCTTCGCCAGTCGATGTTTGCAAAATCGGTGTCCCAAAAGGTAACCTTTGAGAAATCGCTTTCTTTCGGATAATATGTCAGTTCTTCGTCTATCATTTCAATCTGCAAAGATACAACTTTTTATTCAAACTACAAAATCGTACAAAAAAGGGTGCCGTTTCGGGCACCCTTTTTATTATGAGCTTGTTGCTGTCGGTTTAGTACATGCCGCCCATGCCGCCGGGCATTCCGCCGCCTGCGGGAGCTGCGGGTGTCTCCTCTTTGATGTCACAGAGGACGCACTCTGTGGTCAGCAACATGCCTGCGATGGAGGCTGCGTTTTCGAGGGCCACACGGGTAACTTTGGCGGGGTCGATAACGCCGCTCTGGAAGAGGTTCTCGTATTTCTCGGTGCGGGCGTTGTAGCCGTAGTCGCCTTTGCCGTTCTTAACCTCGTTCACTACCACGCTGCCTTCCAAACCTGCGTTGGCAACAATCTGGCGCAGAGGTTCTTCCACTGCACGGCGGATTATTTCCACACCCAGTTTTTCGTCTTCGTTCTCGGCTTTGATGTCGGCCAGTTTAGCGATGGCGCGGATGTAGGCTGTGCCGCCGCCTGGGATTATGCCTTCTTCAACAGCTGCGCGTGTGGCGTGCAGGGCGTCGTCGAAACGGTCTTTCTTTTCTTTCATCTCCACTTCGGAGGCTGCTCCGACGTAGATTACTGCCACGCCGCCGGCCAGCTTGGCCA
>DBXF01000075.1:0-128 GCA_002309295.1 Bacteroidales bacterium UBA1219
GTCTTGTGGGTGGTGGTGGTTACGATATGGCAGTAAGCCACGGCGTTGTTCAGTTCGCCTTTGGCAATGAGGCCGGCGGGGTGCGAGATGTCGCCCATCAGTATGGCACCGATTTTGTCGGCAATCTC
>DBXF01000075.1:205-4970 GCA_002309295.1 Bacteroidales bacterium UBA1219
ATTTTGTCGTAGTTGATGGTGCCGGTCTCTTCCTCAACGGCGTAAGCCACAGGGTGATAGAGGATTCCGGAGGAGTTTACGGGGGAGCCGTGCGACAGGTGTCCGCCGTGGTTCAGGTCGAGACCCATGAAGGTGTCGCCCGGTTGCAGGCAGGCCAGCAGCACTGCCATGTTGGCTTGTGCGCCCGAGTGGGGCTGCACGTTGGCCCATTCGGCACCGAAGAGCTGTTTCACTCTGTCGATGGCCAGCTGTTCGCTCTGGTCAACTATCTGGCAACCACCATAGTAGCGTTTTCCGGGATAGCCCTCGGCGTATTTGTTTGTCATTACCGAACCCATGGCTTCCATCACCTGTTCGCTGACGAAGTTTTCAGATGCTATGAGCTCTATGCCTTTGGTCTGGCGTTCTCTTTCTTTTTTGATCAAGTCAAAAATAGCTGTATCTCTTTGCATATCAAATTGTTGTTATAAAATTACTTTTGTTGAGTGTTCTGCAAATATACGATTTTTTTTTAATATAGTAATTGGTGATTAGTAATTGGTGATTAGATATTTGTTAAAGAGAAGATTTTTAATCTTAAATTACTGATAATCAATTATTTCTATGTTTCAAACTAAAACCATTGGTCACTATGTCAATTGAATTTTAAACAATCAATTTCGAGACGCGCTACAGCACGTCTCTACAATTCCTACTGCTCCCTGACAATTGCCAACTGTCCTCTCTACCTCCGTCTTTTTTTGCGGCTGTCGCGGTCGCGCTTTTCGTCTTTTCTGTCGCGGTTGTTGTCGCGTTTTCTGTCTCGTTCTCGGGGCATGTCGTCGTATTCGCGTTTTTTGCGACGGTTTTCGCGGTAGGCGTTGCGAGCCTCGTCCTTGTCCTTGCGTTTGCTCTTGGCGGCCTGAACAATAAGTGGACGTCCTCGGTAGGTTTCGCCGTGGAAGGCTTCGATGATGTCGTTGGCGTAGTTGCCATCCACATCTATATAAGTAAAGAGTTCCGAAATGTCGATTTTTCCTATCTTTATCTTGGTGTCGCGGCAGCGGTCGTTTATCATCCCGATAAGGCGTTGCGGTTGGATTTTGTCCTTGTAGCCGAGATTTATCATCAGTCGTGCCATGCCGCTATCGTCGTGGACGGTGTTCTTGGCTTTTTTCTCGATGGACTTGCGTTCCTCCTTTTCCTTCACGTTGAGATCGGGGGCGTTGCGGTAGTATTCGAGGAATCGGTTGAACTCGATGGATACGAAACGGCGTATCAGTTCCTCTTTGTCCATCCATTCGAGCTGTTTCACCACCTCGCCGATGTAGGGGTTTATCTCGTCGTAGTTCACATCGACGTGCTCCAAGCGGTGAATCATGTTGAAGAACTGCTTTTGACACACTTCCATTCCAGTGGGCACGGGCAGTTGTTCGAATTTCTTTTTTATCATCGCCTCTATCTTCTTAATTTTGTGCTTTTCGCGAAGGTTCACTATGGCGATGGAGATTCCCGTTTTGTCGGCGCGTCCGGTACGTCCGCTACGGTGGGTGTACACCTCTATCTCGTCTGGAAGGTTGTAGTTGATGACGTGTGTGAGGTTGCTCACGTCGAGTCCGCGTGCCGCCACGTCGGTGGCTACGAGCATCTGCAGGTTTTTGCAGCGGAAACGGTTCATCACATGGTCGCGCTGGGGCTGCGAGAGGTCGCCGTGCAGGGCGTCGGCGTTGTAGCCGTCGCGGATAAGTGCGGTGGCCACCTCCTGAGTCTCGGTGCGGGTGCGACAGAAAATTATGGCGTAGATGTTGGGGTTGTAGTCGGCAATGCGTTTAAGTGCCAGATAGCGGTCCTTGGCCTGAACGAGATAGTAGCAGTGCTTTACGTTTTGTGCGCCCGAGTTGCGAGTGCCGACGGTAATTTCCTGCGGGTTGTTCATATAGCCTTTGGCGATGCGAGCCACCTCGTCGGGCATGGTGGCGGAGAAAAGCCATGTGTTTTTTGTGTCGGGTGTCTGTTCGAGTATGGCGTCGAGGTCATCCTTGAAACCCATGTCGAGCATCTCGTCTGCTTCGTCGAGCACCACAACTTTCACTTGCGACAGGTCGACGAAATTGCGTCGCACCATGTCGTGAATGCGTCCGGGCGTAGCGACGATGATTTTGGCACCTTTCTTTATGTCTTTCTTTTGAAGTTCGATGCTTGCGCCGCCATAGACTGCCACAACGGAGCATCCTTCCACGTATTTGGAGTACTGCTTGAGGTCTTTGGCAATCTGCAGGCATAGCTCGCGGGTGGGTGAGAGTATCAGAACTTCGGTGGATGCAGAGCTTGTGTCGAGGCGTTGTATTGCCGGCAGTCCGAAGGCTGCTGTCTTTCCGGTGCCCGTCTGTGCTAGGGCTACAAGGTCGGTGTCTTGGCTGAGTAAAAGAGGCAATACTTGCTCCTGCACAGGCATGGGTTTTTCGAAGCCCATCTCGGAGATGGATTTCAGCAGGCGCAATTCTATGCCGAGTTCTTCAAAAGTCATTGGTTTATAAGTGTTTCCGTTGTTGTCTAAAGGATATTTTTTACTAAAGTTATGGCAACAAAAAAACACCTCAGAGAAATTACTTCCTGAGTGTTTTTTAATATTTAATCTGTAGATTAACTTTGTCTGAAGGGATTAGAAGTCCCAGCCGCCAAATCCACCGTCATCGTCGGAGGAAGAGCTTCCGGATGTGCCATCCCAAGAGATACCGCCGCCGTCTTCGTAGGCTTCAGTACTGCCAGATGCTGCAAAACCTTTTTCAGCGCGGAACTCAATAACTTCAACAGTTGCTTTCAGATAATTTTTTTTATTCATCGGTTCTAGTGATTTATTATGTTTCCTATAAGTTTACTATTTTTTATCGTCTTTTATTTAATTCTGAAACTTGTGTAAGTGCGTGAACTATATTAAATTGCGATAGTTATTTTGCTTCTTACCCTTGTCTCATCAGTTTGCAAAGTTACACCTTTTTTTTTGATTGACAAAATTTTTTTTGCTTTTTTTGAAATATATTCTTTTAAACTATTGTGTTTTTTGTGTTTAGATTTTATTTTAATTTGCATTTGTCGCAAAAAACGCCTTCGTTTTACAAGTCTTTTTAAACGCAAAATGGTCCAGAATGTTTCAATTTTTGGTTTTGGAATCTTCGTAACTAAACTTCTTTGTAATATTGTTGCTGAAAAAACCAAAAAAAAATCGTATATTTGCAATTATTATAATAAAGTATAAGAGTTACATATATTGCTATAAATTATGGGATTACAATGTGGTATAGTCGGTTTGCCCAATGTCGGCAAGTCAACCCTTTTCAATTGTTTGAGCAATGCCAAGGCTCAGTCGGCCAATTTTCCGTTCTGCACTATCGAGCCGAACGTGGGTGTGATTACGGTGCCCGACGAACGTGTGAACAAACTTGTGGAGTTGGTAAATCCGCAAAGTATAGTGCCGGCCACAGTTGAAATAGTGGACATTGCCGGACTTGTGCGTGGCGCAAGCAAGGGCGAAGGCTTGGGCAACAAATTTCTGTCGAATATACGCGAGACGGACGCCATTATCCATGTGCTGCGCTGTTTCGACGACGACAATATAACCCATGTTGACGGAAAAGTGGACCCCGTCCGCGACAAAGAGACCATCGACGTGGAGCTGCAACTGAAGGACCTCGAGACTATCGAAAATCGTTTTGCCAAGGAAGAAAAGAAGGCCAAGACCGGCGGCGACGCCAAGTCCAAGAAGCTTGTGGAGGTGATGACACTTTACCGCGACGCCCTGCTGCAAGGTCGCTCGGCACGAACTGTGGAACTCGATGAAAGTCAGACTGAAGCCGCGAAAGACCTTATGTTGCTCACTGCCAAGCCGATACTATATGTGTGCAATGTTGACGAAAAATCGGTGGTGAACGGCAACGCCTACGTGGATGCCGTGCGCGAGGCCGTGAAATCGGAGAATGCCGAAGTGCTGGTGATAGGCGCCGGCATCGAGGCGGACATTGCCGAACTTGACTCTTACGAGGAAAAACAGATGTTTCTCGAAGACCTAGGACTCAAGGAGTCGGGTGTGAACCGTCTAATAAAAGCAGCGTACAAACTCCTCAACCTTCAGACTTTCCTCACAGCAGGTCCCAAGGAGGTGCGCGCATGGACTTTTCGCAAAGGCATGAAAGCCCCGCAGACGGCAGGCATTATCCACAGCGACTTCGAGAAAGGGTTTATCCGTGCAGAAGTGATAAAATACGACGACTACGTGACTCTCGGCTCCGAGGCCAAATGCCGCGAACTTGGAAAAATCGCAATCGAGGGCAAGGACTATGTGGTGCAGGACGGCGACATAATGCACTTCCGTTTCAACGTATGACGCCGGATTGAATAAAAAATCGCGCATACTATAGGGGACTTCTAATTAAAATTGCCTGAATAGCAATGTGTTACAAATAAAAAGAGCTTAAATAACACACCCAAAATCACCGATTTGCACAAAGTGCTGATGTTGATAACTTTGTGTATAACTAATTGCTTTAAATTATTATCAATCAAGGAATTATTTGTATTTTTGCATTGCAATCGACACGGATATGGAACAAAAAAAGCAAGAATACAAACCACAAGGCAATATGGGGTTGTTTGATGACGAACATACCCTTGAGAAACTAAACGACATGGGCAATCCTCTCGATCGGTTGTCGGGAGTGATTGATTTTGAGATGTTCCGCGAGATTTTGGAGAAGGCTCTGCACAAAGACAAGATGACCAAGGCCGGAGC
>DBXF01000034.1 GCA_002309295.1 Bacteroidales bacterium UBA1219
CTCTCGTCGCCCATCATCATGGCGCTCCACTGACGGTCGCTCATGGCGCCGGTGCCGCTGTCGGTAAGCAGGTCGATGTAAACGTAGTCCGACTTCAACATAAAAATGTTGTTGTGGGCCTCTTCAAGCCATTTCTCGCGTTCGGCGCGGGTGCTTTTCTTGATGGGTTCAACCATCTTTATTTTCCAAGATTCTGCAAATGGTAATTCCATAAGTTTTGATTTTATTAATTTGACTTTTAATTACTTATATGTTGTGTGGCGATGCAGTGGCTCCATAATGGGCACTTGCATCCTTTTTTTATTCGTAAAAATAGGGTGGGGGGTTACAGACATACAAACTCGTCGCGCCTCTTGATGTTCAAAAAGAGGGGAATGTTGGCAATATGTCTGTTGTTGGTTCTCATAATTTGGTGCAAAGATACGAAAAAAGTTTCAAATAACATAATTATTTTATATTTTGTTGAAAAACAAATGGTTGTGATGGTAAATAATAGCGTTTGATGCCGATTTGTACAAGGTTTTTCATTGTAAAATACACATCATTATAATATAAACCAATCTTTTCCGTTATTCCTATATCAATAAATTGTAAATGATTTTAAAATTATTTATCCCGAATGTGTCGGAGACACATAATCTCAATTACCCCACACAAGGAACGCAGTGTGGGGGTAAAACGAACTGCTCCCAACCAGCGTCTCGGAGAGACGCGATCTTTACAAATAATCAAAATATAAATCGCATTTTCCACCAATAAAAAACCAATCCGATTATGATTTCACTGAAGGATTTTTCGTTTTCGTACCGTAAAACCAAAGTGTTCGACGGCATCAACCTGCAGTTCGAGAAAGGCGCCATCTACGGACTTCTCGGCGAGAACGGCGTTGGCAAGACCACCATGCTCAAGGCCATCAGCGGACTGCTGCGTCCCACCGCCGGCAGCTGCACTGTGGACGACCACCGCAGTTTCGACCGCAAGCCCGAATTTCTGGAGAAAATCTTTTTCCTGCCCGACGACCTGCCACTGCCCGACGACGCCACACCGCAACGCTTTTTCCGCGAGTTTTCTGTATTCTATCCCCATCCCGATTACCAGAGGTTCGAACGACTCTCGGCCGAGCTCCACACCGACCCCAGCCGCAAGTTCAAGGAGATGAGCCTCGGGCAGCAGAAAAAAGCGCTGATAGCCTGCGCCATGGCTCTGAACACCGAATACCTGCTTCTTGACGAGCCCACCAACGGCCTCGACATACCGTCGAAAAGCGACTTCCGCCGCGTGCTGGCCGAAAACGTCAAAAACGGACAGACCATTATCATCTCCACCCATCAGGTGAAGGACGTGGAAACGCTTATCAACCCGATAGTTATAATCTCCAACAGCCAAGTGATGCTCAACGCCACGGTGGAGCGGATTACCGAAAAACTATATTTCCAGTACGGCCCCGAACAGCTCCCCAACGCACTTTACAGCGACATGGTGGCTGGTGGCTACGTCAATGTTTTGATTAACAATGGATTGGGCGAAAGCCAACTGAATCTCGAGGCACTTTTCAACACAGTGCTTCAACGACAGGAAACAATTTACGACCTGTTCCACAACGACAATTCCAACAATAACCAATAAAACACAGTGCTATGAACAACACTTTCGATTTCAACAGATTTAAAAAGGTTTTGGCACGCGATTACCGCGCCACTTACTCCCGTTTCGGACTTGCTGCGCTGATACTCAGCCTGCTTGTTGTTACAGTTTGGATTTTTTATTTGGTTTGGGATAACACTTTTCATTACATAGCAGAGCCTGACTGGGTGGATTATCAAATTGCTATCGGTGAACGATTTAGTACTATCTTATCTGGAATTGCTATTTCTTTTGCCATAGCTCCGGCAACAATATACAAAAGTTGCAACCTCAAAGGCCGTGGCAACTATTATGCCATGCTGCCAGCATCGCATCTCGAAAAATACTTGAGTATGTTTTTTTATTGCTGCATAGTGGCACCTTTGGCAGTGCTTTTGGGTTCATTTATAGTAGATACGCTGCTCACATTGCTGCCTATTGGTTATTTCAAGGGGTTTATTTGGAATTGGTCTGATTTTTCGGAAGATTATTTTGTAGAATACATCTCATCGTTTATAGCTTTCCTGTTTTTGACATCTTCAATATTTATGTTCACCAACACATTGTTCAAACGTGCCAAGTTTATAAAAACGGCGCTGTGGTTGATGCTTATTGGATTTGTATTGTTGATTACTGACATTGCTTTCCCTGCACTATTCGATTTCATAGGCTCGTTTTTGGTAAAATTTATCATTATGTTAATCATTTCGTTTGTTCTGCAGTTTTTCACCTACCGCAGACTAAAGAGGATGCAGTATTGATTATAACTTGAAATAAAAAACCAAACGAGAGACGAACTTCAGTCCGCCTCTCGTTTTTTATTTTGCATTGTAACTAGTGATTAGTGACTTGTGATTAGTGATTAGAGAAACTCCAAACTCCAAACTAATTACTCATTACTAATTACTAATTATCAAAAAGTTCCGAAATCCGCTCTCCGAATTCCGAATTAGAATACCATCGCAGCCAGCACCCATAGCCAGTGTGCGGCGATACCCGCGCAGAGACCTCCAATCGTGTGTGCGCCAATGGCTTTGCCTATCAGGTTGCGGTAGCCCAGACTGTCGAGCATGGCGGTGTGAGTGCTGAGGTAGCCGCTCCAGCACATACCCATGGCGGTGAACACTGCAATGGCGTTGTTGGTGATAATGCCTGCGTCGATAAACGTGGGTACCAGACCGAGAGCGGCTCCCACAGCTCCAAGAGCCGTTATCGGGAACGACACCAGCGCGCCGCTCTCGAAACCGAACAGCCAGTAGAACACCACGTTGATTTTGTCGGCAAGCCATGTGATTACGGGCACACCTTCGTATGCCGCGCCGGTGTATCCGCCAGCAGGATGGCCGAAAGTTAGCATCATCACAATGGTGCTTATGCACAGCACTCCGGGGATGATGGCGATGCCTATGCCCACGCCGCTTTTGCCGCCGTCGAGCATGGCGTTCAGAAAACGTTGGAAAATGCTTCCCTCGCTGCGGAACGAGATGTTCTGCTCCGTGCCTTCCTCCTCAGTAACGGGACAGTTCAGCTCGGGATGGCTCTTGAGCGTGAACCGTTGCATCAGCCTTGTGCTAACGATGCTTCCGATAACGGCGCCCAGAAGTCCCACTAAAGCTCCACCGCCGAATCCCTTGCCTGTCATAAAGGCAATCACCACAAGTCCCATGCCGAAGGCGGTGCCGAAGTTGGTCAGCGACACCAGCTGGTATTTCTTGAAATAACGCGAAAAGTTGTTGTCCTTTGCCAACGAAATGATGGCGGGATTGTCGCTCAAAAAGGTCATCACGGCTCCCAGAGCGGCCACGCCAGGCAGGTTGTACAAAGGTTTCATCAGCGGACGCAGTATGTTTTCCATCAGTCGCACCACGCCGAACTCAGTGAATAGCTTGCTCACAGCGCCCATCAGCACGCAGATGGCCATGATNNAACACCGTCTCCAGCAGCAGGTGGTAAGCCGTCTGCATAAAGGTGTTGAGCATGTGCGGCAACGTCATTTTGTAGGCCAGAAGGCCGAAAAAGGCGAAAAAGCACACCAAAAAAATCAACGCCTCGATGCTGCGGCGTGTGGTGAATTTCGATTTGTGCTCACGCTTTGGGGCGGCGGTCTCGTGGTGTTTGAAAACCTCGAACGGGTTCAGCACCGAAAGCAGGCTGTGTCTCTTGTAGTTCTTTTCTTTGTTTTCTTCCATTTCGGTAATGCGTTATTTTGCAAATCGTTCGTTAATCATTTTCTTCACATCCACTGTCCACGTGGCTCCGAGGTTGAAATTCCACGAAGCGTTGGTGTGGTGCAGACCATCCAAGTCGGTGAAACTGTCGGTCATGCGGCAAGCGTAGAGGTGCAGACGCACGTTTTTCTGCTCGTTGGGAAAATATTCAAGCCCAAGGCCGTAGCGTGCCGAGGTGTGTCCCGCCTCCAGCTGGTGTCCCAGCGAAACCGCCGAGCCTATGCGCTCCGCCGATTTGTTCTGCTCGTACATGCCTTTCACAAAAATGTTGAACCTTGGCGTGAAATAATAGTTCGCGCAGCTCACAAAACCGAAATTCTTGCCCCAGTCGTTCCAGTCCAGCGCGTGGTGCATCACGTCGAAATAAAGGTCCCACTTGTCGTAAACAAGCTCGTTGCCAATCATGGTCATGTTCAGAAAATGTCCCCAGCGGTACTCCATCATGCTGGTCGACCACAGGGCGTGCCAATGGCCTATCTTCCCCGACCAGTACAGGTTGTACGACACCAGACCTGCGTCGTAGTTCAGACCTTCGTAGTTCACGTAAGGCGAGTTGGAAACCTGCGCCACAAGGGTGTGGTTGCCGTCGTTGCTGATATATGCGGCATGTGCGGCCATCTGGAAACAGTAAATATTACGCCAAAGATTGGTAGGGAAATATACGTCGATAGGCGATGCGTCGTATTCGAAACCGCCCAGAGCCATGGCCTCCTTGCCGAAACGGAACCGCCAGTTCTTGGTGGGCTTGTAGTCGAGGTATATGAAATCAGTATTGTCGAAAAACGACACCGTACCGGGTTCAGCCACAATACGTTGCTTGAAATAGTAGCTGAAACCTCCTCCGAGTTCGCTGCCCAACATAAAGTTGAAATATTTGCCGTGCAGGCCGAGGTTCGGCGTGGTGTCGGTGGTGGTGAGCTCGCCGTCGGCACGGACTTCAAATTTTATTATGCTGAAAGCGTCTTTCCACGAGTTTTGTCCCCACGCTGTGGCGAAAAACATCATGGCGGCGAATAACACTGTTAAGCGTATATTTTTGATTGATAATATGTTATGTGTCATTGTTGTTTTTATTTCGATTTGCAAAGATACACAAAAAATGCAATATTGTCATCAAAAATAAGTTGTTATTATATATAATGTATCCGACTAAAGTTTAGGTGATTTCTAATAAATATCGCTATGGTTTTATTTAAGACTCATTTTTATTGGAGTATGTTATTAATTGCAAATGCATATATGTTGCTGAATGAGTAATTATCAGGTGTGTTTCTGATTTGATGTTTGATCGTTCGCTACCCCAAATGCCCCAGCGGGGCTTTCTCTTAGTAACCCCACATGAAAAAAGAGCCAGTGGCTCTTTTGATAGCGCAGCGGAGAATGCTCCGGAACGCTGTGTGGGGTAAAATGTCCTCCCCCCCCCCAGTAATGCGCGTCTCGGAGAGACGCGCTCTTTACTAAGGTAAAATATTAAGCAGTCAAATTTAATAAATGAGTTGTCTGTAATCACGATTACATGATAATACACAAAATCAATCCGTTAAATCAGTGTAATCAGTGGTCTAAATAAATAATTAGATATCCCGTTTGTATCTTTTCCTTTTTTTTGCTGATATAAACACAAAATTGTGGAAAAAGACGCCCGTGTTGCACTAAAAAACAGCCGAAAATTGGAAAAATCCGAAAAAAGTTGAAAATTTTTCTTGTTGATATATAGCGAGTTGCAAAAAAAATGCGGAAAAAGCGAAAAAAAATTTTGTCAGTTTCGGAAAAGGTTGTATTTTTGCAGTCCCGTTTGAGATGGAAAAAGTGGGAGAGAGACGGGTAGAGATCATTGAAAGCAAA
>DBXF01000017.1:0-9325 GCA_002309295.1 Bacteroidales bacterium UBA1219
CCGTTTTCATTATGACTCCCGTTTTGTCTGATGAACAGATGAAGGAAACGGTAAATAAGTACCAGGATATGTTGAAAGACAATGGTGCTGAAATTATCTATACCAACAATTGGGGTTTGAGAAAATTAGCCTACCCTATTCAAAAGAAAACCACAGGCTTCTATTATCTGATAGAATTCAAAGCCGAAGGCAGCCTGATAGCCAAGCTTGAGACCGCCTACAAACGCGACGAGCGCCTGCTGCGTTTCCTCACTGTATCGCTCGACAAACACGCCGTGGCTTACAACGAGAAAAAGCGCAACAACAAGAAAGAGAAAGAACAGGCCCCCGCTGAAGAAGCCTAATAAGTCTAACCTTTAAATTTTTTGAATAAGATATGGCAAACGAAACCGAAATAAAATATCTGACACCGATAGCCGTTGACACACAACGCAAAAAATACTGCCGTTTCAAAAAACTCGGCATAAAATATATCGATTACAAAGACGCCGATTTCCTTCTGAAATTCGTTAACGAGCAAGGCAAGATACTGCCCCGCCGCATTACCGGCACCTCGAACAAATACCAGAAGAAAGTGGCCCAGGCAATAAAAAGAGCACGTCACCTGGCTTTGATGCCCTACGTGGCCGATTGTTTAAAATAATAAAAGGAGGAGATAACGATGGAAGTAATATTGACACAAGACGTTGCCAAATTAGGCTATAAGGACGACATAGTAAACGTGAAAAACGGATACGCCAACAATTACCTCTTCCCCCAGGGAATGGCAATAATGGCCACCGCCACAAACAAAAAAATCCTCGCTGAGAACATCCGTCAGCGTGCTTTCAAAGAAGAACGCATCCGCAAAGAAGCCGAGACACTGAAAGAAGCCCTCGAAGGCAAGACCATCCGCGTGGCCGCCAAAGCCAGCGCCAACGGCCAGATTTTCGGCTCGGTGAACAACATTCAGGTTGCCGAAGCTTTGAAAGAGCAGTACAGCTACGATATCGACCGCAAGAAAATTGTTGTTGATGGAAACAGAGTGAAAGAAGTTGGCTCCTACCCCATCACCATCAATATCCACAAAGATATCAAAGCCGAAATCACTTTGGAAGTATATGCTGAGTAAGCCCTTACTTAGCTACTTCATTGATATTTTCTTTTTCATAGTACAATTTTAGGTTTGTCCCCCCTCTAATCCCTTGAGGGGGGCTTTTTTTGTGTGCTTTTATCGGGAAAAGAAAATATCAATAACTCGGAATGCGGAACTCGGAATGTGGAACGGGATGGGTCTAAGGTCTAAAGTCAAAGGTCAAATGACTAGCGACAATTTCAGTTCACTGATCACAGTTCACTGATTTTAAATTAGTTTGCAGTTTGTAGTTGGCAGTTAAACCATTCACTGATATTCTGATAATCGGAAAAACTACAAAAAAGAGACACCCGGCGGGCGTCTCTTTTGCTGCGTTTTTGACATTATGCCTAACTTAACGTTTACGGTTTTTTAAAGGATTAAAAGCCCCTATCGATACCAAATCCGGAAAGCATTCTGTATAGTTTCCTGTGTTGTACAGGCGGTTTACCGCATTGATTGTGGATTCGGATGCGGCAACCCTAACTCTATATTCGTCCTCCCACATTCCATGCTCAATGGTTTTGAAAGCTATTCCAAGGGTGTTCAGGTTATTTGCAACGGTACTACTGTCTTGTGTAGTGACATCGCGCACCCACACCTTAATAAGATCGTAACACCACACAGTTACCGGCCTAGCATAACTGGTAGAATCGCAGTGTTCCTGCGCCACATATCTAATATATTGTGAATGCGAAAGCTCTCTTCGGAAAACAGATGTTTTAAAACTGCTGCTGTCCACACGCATTGTATAGTCTTTCGAGCCATAATTGTTCAATGGTATAATAATGGGATTTCCAACAATGCTGCCATATTTGGATACGACACCCAGGATAGCGTTGAGCGAGTCGGCGGGAGCAAGGGAGTCGATACCTATGTGCACCCTACCCGACACGGGATAAAGATTGACCAACTCCCCTTCTGAATAGAAACTGGTGTCGTCATCGAATGTCCCCACCAGAGTGTTTGTATTTGGATTTTGGTTAGGGTCTTGGTCCAGATTCGTTGTGCTTGAACCGGGATTAGGTGCTGCAGGTTCTTTCTCGCAACCTGCAAAAGCTACGGCACCTGCAAACGCTATAGCGACAAGTGTCCAAAAAAATTTATTATTTTTCATAATGTTCTAGTTTTTAATTGTTTAAAACATTCCGAACTCCGAATTCCGAACTATTCCACCACGATTTTCTCCGTTGCTGTGCCGTCTTTGCCGGAGAGTATGCAGGAGTATATGCCGGCGGGCAGGCCTTTCAGTTGCAGGGTGTGCTGTGGCTCGTGGCCAGTGAGGGTTGTCTCCAGCACCGTGGCGCCTGCGGTGTTCACCAGCCGCAGCGTGCTGAAACGCGCCTCGCCGAACTCCAGCGTTACGCGGTCTTTCGTGGGGTTGGGGTAGGCGGTGATACGGGGCGGAGCGTTGGGTGTGATGAGGGAGCTAACAGGAGGCAGACAGGTTGGAAGGACCGTAATGCCTTGATAAACATAATCTTCATCATAATAATCCAACACACCGTCTTTAAAACAACATAGTAGATTAGTGAATTCCTGACCAGGCCATAAGCAAGCACCTATAGGAAAAAAGGGGAGAAATGAACTTCCAACCCCTTCAATAAACGTATTGTGGATATTCCGATCATTAACACATGTCAGGTAAATGTGTTTTTTTCCATTAATATAATTGAAGCTGACTACGATAAATGATAACGTGTCGTCATCATTTCTTCTGTTGTACATTGGAAATTCAAAAGTGTCACCAACATCAAGCGACATATCCACCAACAGTTTTTTTGTTACATTTGTCGTATCGTTCACGTCAATCATATACATCCACAATCTTCCAGTTGTTGTATCCTCGCTTAAGTACAGGTTCCTATTTGGTGATTCGTCGGCGAAAGCCAAACCGCCATTAAAAGCCGGATAAACATTCAGACACCTCAATTTGCGACACACATTACTGTCTAAATAAAAAGAGTCCGTAGCGTAAAAGACAAAAAATTTTTCACTATCAGGTAATTCATTATAAACATTCCACTGTGTTGTATCGCTACTTAGGAATGATTGGTAGCCGGACTGGGCATTTGTGTTGTTAGCTATCGCTAACAACACAAATGCGAATAAAAATCTTAAAGTTTTCATGATTTTGTTTGTTTTTATTTATTTGATTATTTCAAGTTTTCCGTTTTGTTCCACCTCGAAGCCGTTGTCCAACAGAACATCTTTCTCGGCATCAAATATTACATAGGAGCCATTTCTGATAATCACATCACCAAAAGGTTTCGATGTTGTTATATGATGACCCGCTTTTATAACTTTGCCGGAAATATAATGTTTTCCATAAAATATTGTATCCTGAATAAAAGCAGTATCATTATATGTCCTTGCTTTTCCACACCCATAATTTCTTTTTATTAAGTTTGAACTACAATTTGATATGCTATCTATTTCATTGTTTGGATTAGAACCGATATTGTAGCCGTTCCTTAAGCACAAGGAGCTAAGAGTGTCCTGCAAATCTACAGTGGCTCCGGGTATGTATTGTTCACCAATAGAAGATTGCGCCAAACAAATATATGCGCCTTTCCGAATTTCAAGCCTGCCGGTTCCTTTTATACGCAAAACAGAATTCGATCTGAGCCAAATAGTTGCAGCACTATCTATTATAAGTTTGGCGCCGTCGCCAATTTCATAAGTGGAAGATGTGGACAGTATTAATGTGGAATTGTCCTTAACCTCAACTGTTGATTTCGGCTCTTGCTTGAAAAAAGAAAAACTGTCGCAAGTGAAAACTGTTGGCGAAACAAAAGTGTCTAAATAGGTTGTTGCATAAGTAACGGTTTGTGGAACCGACTCCCTGTTAGGTGTTTTGCTTTTGCTTATTGTCAGTTTTACATTTGGCAACACCCGTAAATCGGGGTTGCTGTCGTTGGTTGTGTTAGGCAAAACTATTTGTGCTGCGGAATATGTAGTGTTTTTATTTATATCTATATCGTCCAATCTTATTTTCAAGCAAATATCGCCATTGGCATATTGTCGTACTATTTCAACAGAAATACCATTAAGATAAAAAGCTCCCCATTGTTCATTTATATCATCGTATTTGGGATTACTAGTTATGGTAGGATTGGTTGTCCGGTTTATTTTATCACCCACTTTGAAAAGCATCCCCCCTCCGGAAAAAAAGTTGACCGTGGTGTCGCCATCCAAGACTATTACAGGCGTTTTTTCATTATATATGGCATTGCAGTTTTTCCAGTTATATACAATTTTTCCATCATTGTCATAATCATGCCTTATATATTCCCCTACATTTTGTCCGCCAATAATATTGGGTGAGTCTTTGTGAAGATTGTATGTTAAAGTTTTACAATAAGCTTGTTTTGGGAAAAGTCGGGCCGTATCGAAAGTAAAATTATAATTGCCGTCGGCATGCACATATCTAATTCCATTGCAAATTTTCATTAAATTTGATGATGACAATCTTTCGGATTCTATAGCTTCAACATACATGCCTATGCCTTTTTTAAACCTAGGCAGAGTACATTCACAAAAAACATTTCTGTAAGGATTGGCATCAAAGACAGATTTTCCCTGATGGTTTTCAATCCAAAGATGCTGTTTTTCCCCAGAACCATTAGGTATTTTTATTCGTATTGCATCGCCAGTGGTTATATAATCCCTTAGTATAAAAGTGTCTTGGGCTACGAGGTCGGCAGAGCTAGTTATGTCTGCAACAACACCATTGGCTATTATTTCGCTCCAGCCAAGCAGCCAACGCTCCCAAGCCAAAGGACAAGTAAAAAGGCTTGCGTGCATCATACCCCAGCCTGTAGAAGGCATATAAAAATGCTTACCTGCCACTCCATTTCCTCCATTGTAATGTGGAGCATTATAAAGTGTGTGACCTAATTCGTGAACAAATACACCTATAGGATTTAAACTACCGCTTTTGTATGTAAAGCCGTCATCTACTTTATAGTTTGGATTCTGAGTCGCCACAGATATTCCTGTATGAGCTTCTCCATCAGCTTTGCCAGCATTGGAAAAGGGTTTATTTGTCCATTGGCTTGAATATCTATAACAAAAAATTATATAGTCAATAACGCTGTCTGGCTGAGAAATAGAATTGTCGTATTTGTACTTTGGATTGTTTTTTCTGTTGTCGTACCTGCTCCAATCAAAAGTTGGCGGAATTTGCGACAGCACATATTTGTTTATCGAATCCCATCTATCAAAATGCAGGCTGTCCGGTATCACAATTTTTTGCGGATAGTAGTCAGCCATAAGTCTGAATTTGCCTTTCGACATCTGATAGTAGTAGTTGGAAACCGAATTCATATTGGTATCTCCGTATATATTGTTAGACCAAAATTCTGTTGTGTCTGTATAAAACGCTTTGGCATCCGGATTTATTGCCCAGTTGGGAAAATCGGAATTTGCAGGCCAATTATTACCAAGAGACATTGTGTCGAATATTCCTCCGAAACTTGCAAACACAATCAATGCCCTTATATCGCCTTTAGGTGTAAAAACGCCACCATAAGGAAAATATTGGGTGGTGGTATCGTTGCTTTTAAGAAAAGGGTCGGTACAACCGTCACAAGAGTCATTACTATAATCGCCGCAAACAAAAAATTGCGAAAAGCCATTCTGGCATAGCATTGCCATTAGCAGCAGTATAAAACATTTTTTCATATCGGCCTCCTTTCTAATGGACAATCATCATACGTTTGCTGTCGGCTATGTTGCCGTCAACCACAAGGGTGTAGACATACATGCCGTCGGGCAGCAGCGTGCCGTCGAAATCAACGCTTCCGGTGCCGAACTGCGTGATATTCAGTGCGTCGATGAGAATGCCCGACATATTAAAGATGTAAAGTGTGGCCATTGTGGCGTCGGTGGAGATGTAATATCCTATGTTGGTGCCTTCGTCGAAAGGATTGGGGATGTTCTGGTCGAGGTGCGAGTTGGTGGCGGTGGCGAGGCTGTCGCGGCGCAGCACGAGCTGGTGCAGGGTGTCCTGCATTTTGTACATCTGTGTGCGTATGTCCTCGATTATGGCGTTCTGGCTTTCGATAATCTGCTGCTGTTCCTGTATGGAGGCCACAAGCACGGGCACCAGCGACACGTAGTCTATATATTTGTTACCCTCGCCGTCGGTGCTCACCAAGGTGGGGAACTGCTCCTCAAAACCACCCAGGTCGAGGCCGTAGCTGAATCTGTCGCCAATTAACTGAGACTGTAACTCTGAGTCTTTCAGAAGGTCGTCGGCAGTTTTGTCGGTAATTTGTTCGCTGGGGATATCAGAAATGTCGGCCACCGGTGTCAAGTCATCACCAAAGCGGCTGGCAGGCACTGTGTAGGTGTATGTTACAGGCGAGAGCTGCATTATCTGCGTCAGAGCGTCGTTCATATCGGTTGAGCCCGACATTGTGCCGTTGCCGTAGAATACTGAAAAACCACTGGCTGTTATAGGAATGCGGAAATCCATACCTGCCAACTGTGTGGTCTCCGTTGCTCCTGGAAATAGGACATTATTGCGGACTTCTAAAGAGGATACAACACTCCCGTTGCCAGTAGAAAGCACTATGCCGTTCTTGCCGTGCAGCCAAAGCTGGTCGGAGTCGTAATTGCCGTATTCTCCCACGAAAACGTTCCATCCGTTGTGGTCGCGTCTTCCGAAATCGCCGAAAGTGAGTTTGGAGCCGGCTTTGTATGTCCCGTGGTTACCAAAAATCGACATTGTTGTTACTTCATCTTGGTCGTGCGGCATATAGGGCGTGCCTACAAGCGCCCTGCCAAGGGAGTCGATTCTTAACTGTGCAAAAGAGGTTGTCGCAAATAAAATTGCGATTGTACTTAATATGTATAATTTTTTTTTCATTTTTTCTTTTTTTTATCGTTGTTTATTTGTTTACCACTTTTTTCTACGTGTTAGGGCAATAATCACGGGAGTTTTTCGTTTTTTAGTTTGTTATTTTTATGGGTTGGGGGCCTTTGTCCGACGAAAAACACCTTAAACCACGGACAAAGGCCTGCTCAGCCTATATGCGGGTCGGTGGGATGTGTTGGGGTTGGACTTTTCATTTTTTTCATTGTTTTTTATGTTTTATACAGCCTTATTATTATCGTATATTTTATTGTTTTTTAGTTTGTTGTGGTGTTATATATGTATATTACACTGAAACCATAACACTGCAAATTTACGATTTATTTTCAATAAACCAAATTTTTTTTTCATTTTTATGATTATTCATTTTACGCCCCCCCCTTATTATCCTGAGCCGGTGCCGCCTTAGCGGAAGCCCTAAGCTGCGTTTTGTCCAAGTTCGCCTCTTGTGCCTCTGCCTCTGAGCGGCCCTTCGACAAGCTCAGGGACCGCAAAACGGGCAAAGGCTGCCTCAGCCTAAAGGCGGGTCGGGATAATATGGGTGGGGGGGGTAACATATTGATAATCCATACTTTGCACACCGTCATTCAAATGTGTAAATGTTGTATTATTCTGATTATCAACAACTTTCATATATCACTTGTTTGTTTTTTCAATTTGTAAAGTTATACATAATCTTTTATTGTCGTGGCGTCAAATGTTGTCGGGTGTCATCATTTGACGGGAGGGAGGGGGAACTCCGGTGGACTTTTGTCTCCCCTGCGGGGCTCAATGGTTGTATGATACACATTTTTTTACAGGGACTTACGTCCATGCCTATATTATGTCGCCCCTACAGGGCTGTTTGTTTTACTGCAGCAGGCTATTGACGACTGAAAAAATCTNNGATTTCCGCGCTTTCTGCGAGAGATAACATTTCAATTTTCAACTCTTAATTTTCAACTGAAAAATGTCGCCCCTACAGGGCTGTTTGTTTTACTGGCAACAGGCTATTGACGACTGAAAAAATCTNNGATTTCCGCGCTTTCTGCGAGAGATATACATTTCAACTATAAACTTATTAAAAAAAATCGTACATTTGCACTAACTAAAATCAGAGACACAATGAAGAAACTCACTCTTATACTGGCACTTGCGGTTTCGTGCACCGCTTTTGCCCAAATCACTCCCGACGAAGAAATCGCCGGAATGGAATGTACCTCAATAACCGTGGGACGCCTGGCCTCCAAGGACGGCTCGGTGATGACCTCCCACACCGACGACAGCCACCGCTCGCGTACCAATATCTGGGTGGAACCCGCCAAAGACCACCAGAAAGGCGAGATGCAGAAACTCTACCTCCGCCGCTGGGCTCCCAAGGTGGAGGGCAAGATGCCGCGCTACGAAAATATCGAGATAGGCGAGATACCACAGGCACCGCACACCTACCAGTTTTTCAACACGGCATACCCCTGCATGAACGAAAAACAGCTGGCCATTGGCGAATCCACCTTCGGCGGACGCGCCGAGCTGAAGTCGGACAGCGGACTGATAGACTGCCAACGCTTGTGCATGCTGCTTCTGCAACGCTGCTCCACAGCCCGTCAGGCGATAAAAACTGCCGGTGCGCTGCTTAAGGAGTACGGCTGGAACGACGCTGGCGAGTGTCTTACAATTGCCGACAAAAAAGAGGTGTGGCACTTGGAGATTCTCGGTCCCGGCAAAGGCAAGAAAGGCGCAGTGTGGGCCGCCCAGCGTGTCCCCGACGACCATATCTCGGTCAATGCCAACGCTTCGCGCATCTGCGAGATAGACCTCAAGAACAAGGACTATTTTATGGCTTCGGACAACGTGTATTCCCTTGCCGAGGAAAACGGCTGGTGGGACAAGAAGAAAGAGCCTTTTCGTTTTGCCTACGCCTACGCGCCCGAGACCCGCACCATGCTGGCCTGCCGTCGTCGCGAGTGGCGTGTGTTCGACCTTCTGGCCCCGAGCCTGAAACTCGACCCCAACGCCGAGAACTACCCCTTCTCCGTAAAACCCGACTCGCTGGTGAGCGTCGAGGATATGATGCGGGTGTTCAAAGATTATTACGAAGGCACCGAGTACGACATGCGTAAAACCCTCACCGTTACCGACAAAGAGGGCAAGACGGTGATGTCGCCCCTTGCCAACCCCTTTATGAAAGCCGACGAGCTGGCGCTACACAAAATCAACGGCGGATGGCACGCCCGTGGCGAACGTAGCATTGCCGTGCATTTCACCGTTTACGCCACCATACTGCAGTGCCGCAACTGGCTGCCCGACGAGGTGGGGGCTCTCTGCTGGTTCGACCTCGACAACGTGGCTTC
>DBXF01000017.1:9374-9912 GCA_002309295.1 Bacteroidales bacterium UBA1219
GAGACGGGTTTCAGCCGCAAGGCCGCCTGGTGGGCGTTCAACCGACTGGGGACAATCGCAGCCAAACGCTGGGGCGACATGCGACATGTGGTGGACGCTTTCTGGGTTCCGCTGCAAAAAGGTTTTATCGACGAACATTACGACATAGAGAAACGTGCCCTGCAACTGCTCAAAGAGGGCAAGCGCGACGAGGCGATAAAGATGCTCACCGATTTCAGCAACAGCTGCGGCAACCAGGCCGTGAACAAAGCGTGGGAAGCCGGCGACTACATCTGGACCAATTTCGACGGACAGTGGTAGTGCTTTTCTGACAAAAGAAAAATAACAAAAAACGAACAACCATAACGGCTACGCTGTTGTGGTTGTTTTTTTGCGGATTTCTGCTCGAAAAAAGCGTTTTCTGTTCCGAAAATTGTCGGTTTTTTGATAATTCCGGCACTTTATCATGTTCGGACGTGTGTGTTTTGGTGTTGTTGTATTATTTTGTTATTCAACAAATTACAACAAGTCCATTTTGGTGGCAAAAAAATATTTGGGT
>DBXF01000017.1:9971-42932 GCA_002309295.1 Bacteroidales bacterium UBA1219
GCGCTTGACTGGCAGTCAAGAGGTCATCGGTTCGATTCCGTTATACTCCACGCACCAATAAAAACAAAACACAAAGCGACCGCTCGAAAGAGGGTCGCTTTTCTTTTTATCCTGTTTATCAGTGTCGCTTTATGCTAGTCCCAGCGAGGCTTTGATGGCTTCGATTTTCTGCGCAAGCATCTTGTTTGTCTTGTCGTAGTCGGCAGCGCTGGCGAGGGGGGCCTTCACGCCGAAATAGAATTTGATCTTCGGCTCGGTGCCGGAGGGACGCACTGTTACCTTGCTTCCGTCGGCGGTGAAGAACTGTAGCACGTCGCTCTTGGGCAGGTCGATGGGTTCGGCTTTGCCCGTAGCTTTGTCGGTGCTGAGAAGTGTGGAGTAGTCCTTTACGCAAACCACGTCGGAGCCGGCGATTTTGGTCGGGGTGTTGTTGCGGAAATCGCACATCATCTGCTTAATCTCCTCGCTGCCCGACTTGCCTTTCTTGGTTATCGAAAGCAGGTCTTCTTTATAGAAACCGTATTCCACATAGAGGTCGCACAGTATGTCGAAGAAAGTCTTGCCTTGGTCTTTGGCCCAGGCAGCAATTTCGGCAATCATGGTGCAGGCGCTCACGGCGTCCTTGTCGCGAACGAAGTCGCCGATAAGGTATCCGTAACTTTCCTCGCCGCCGCCGATGAATTTCTCGCGGCCTTCGAGTTCGAGGATTTTGTTGCCGATGTATTTGAAACCTGTCAGCACGTCGTAGCTTTTCACGCCGTTTTTGCGGGCGATGTCGGCAAGGAGTTCGGAGGTTACGATGGTTTTCACGATATAGTCGTTGGACTGCTGCAGGCCGAGGCGTTTACGCTGCATAAGCAGGTAATAGATTAATATCGAGGCAGTTTGGTTGCCGTTGAGGAGCATCCACTGTCCGTCGTTGCGTTTCACCGCCACTCCCACGCGGTCGGCGTCGGGGTCGGTGGCCATAACGATGTCGGCGTCGATGTCCTGCGCCAGTTTCATGGAGAGTTCCATGGCGGCTTTCTCCTCGGGATTGGGCGATTTGGTGGTGGGGAAATTGCCATCGGCAACAGCCTGTGGCTCAACGATATTCACGTTAGTGAAACCCATTTTGGCAAGAGCCTTGGGCACGAGGGTGATGCCGGTGCCGTGCAGTGGCGAATAAACTATTTTGAGGTCGTGCTGACGTTTCACCACGTCGGGCATAATGCTGTTTTTCATCACTTTGTCGAGGTAGATGTCGTCGGTCTCCTTGCCTATGATCTGTATGTTTTTCTCGCCGCCTTCGGTTTTGATGTCTTCCAAAGCGGTGATTTTCAGAACTTCGTCGATAACGTTGGTGTCGTGCGGTGCCACGAGCTGACAGCCGTCGCTCCAGTAGGCTTTGTAGCCGTTGTATTCCTTGGGATTGTGGCTGGCGGTAACCATCACACCGATGTTGCAACCGTAGTGCCTAACGGCAAACGAGAGTTCGGGGGTGGGACGCAAGTCTTCGAACAGATACACTTTGAAACCGTTGGCGGCCAGCACCTTGGCGGTGATTTCGGCAAACTGGCGGCTGTTGTTGCGACTGTCGTGCGAAACGGCGGCCTTGGGTTGGGGAGTTCTGGTGCCGAGGTTTTTCAGCACGTAGTTGGCCAGGCCCTGGGTGGCCATAGCCACGGTGTAGCGGTTCATGCGGTTGGTGCCTATGCCCATGATTCCACGCAGTCCGCCGGTGCCGAATTCAAGGTTTTTGTAGAAACTCTCGTTCAGCTCTTCGGGGTTTTCGGCCATCATTTTGCGGATTGCCGATTTTGTATCTTCGTCGTAATTGCCGTTAAGCCAAACATTTACGTTTTGTTCTGCGGTTTTGTCGAGTGCCATAGTGATATGTGTTTGTTTTTTAAACGTCTTGATTTTGAAACAACAAAGTTCGTATTTTTTTGCGAAAAAAGCAAATGAAATTTCAGTTTATAAGAAAAAAACGAATTTTAACATTTGTTTTTCGACAGAAAAATCGTAATTTTGCAAAATCAAAATTTGAATATAAGATTGAAAAAACGGTAACAATGACACTCAACAAAACACAATTTGAAACCATTCTGCTGCTTTATGTAGCCAATGTCGACGGCCAACTGCATGCCAACGAACTAGAACTGATAATGAGCAAAACAGCCCCAGACGAGTATGCTCAGACAAAGAAAATGTTCGACAAAATGGGCGATTTGGAGATTCTTGATTGCATACGTGAAAATAAAAAACAGTTTGCCGCCACCGATGCCGAGCGTCAGCAGTTGCTTGACGAGCTGAAAAAAATGATGGGTGCCGACAACCGCAAAACTCCTATGGAAGTGCGTTTGTATAAGTCCATCGAAAAGATTTTGTGTCAGGAATAAATTTCTGATATACAGTATTTGATGGTTGCCAGAAGCATACGACAACCATCATTTTTCCAAATCTCACTTTATTTGGTGCGGGAAATATCTCCCGAACACCATTAAAACGCTGCGGCGATGCGTTCCAGCGCTTGGCCGAGCACAGCACGTGGACATCCTATGTTGAGGCGGAAAAAGCCTTTGTACTGCTCGCCGCCAAAGGTATAGCCGTCGTTAAGAGCCACCATGGCAACCTCGAGTAGACGACGTTTTATCTCCTCGTAGTTAAATCCCGTGGGACGAAAATCGATCCACACCAGAAACGACGCTTCGGGGCGCATGGCCACCACTGCGGGCAGATTTTTGTTCAAGAAGTCGATGGTGAATTCCACGTTGCCGGCAATATATTCCCGCGCCTGCAAAAGCCAGTCGTCGCCGTGGCGGTAGGCGGCTTCGGCGGCGGTGTAGGCGAACACGTTGCCGTTGGCCACCTCGTAGCCGTCGAGGTAACCGAAATAGGTGTTGCGCAGAGCTTCGTCGGGGATGTAGGCCACGGAGCTGCCCATGCCCGCTATGTTGAAAGTCTTGCTCGGAGCCACAAAGGTGATGGTGTTGCCCTTGGCCTCGGGCGAAACGGTGGTAAACGAGGTGTGCTTGTAGCCGGGCAGAACAAGGTCGGCGTGGATTTCGTCGGAGATGACTATGGTTCCGGTTTTGCGGCAGATGGCGTCGATACGCTTGAGGTCGTCGCGGTTCCACACCGTGCCGCCGGGATTGTGGGGGTTGGAGAGCAGAAGCAGTTTGCAGTCGCGCGCCTTTTTCTCAAAATCGTCGAAATCGATGGCGAAACGTCCTTCGACGGTTTTCAGCGGACTGCATACCAAACGGCGTTTGGCGTAAGTCGGCAGGTCGATAAAAGGCGGGTAAACGGGAGTCATTATAAGTATGCCGTCCTCTTTTTCGGTGAAAGCCTGAATGGCAAAGGCGATGGCGGCCACTATGCCGGGCACGTAGTGCAGTTCGTTTTTCTGTGCCGACACGGAGTAATGTCGTGCCAGCCAGCCGGTTATCGCCTCAAAGTAAGAGTCGGAGCCGAAGGTGTAGGCCAAGACCTCGTGGTTGCAACGCTCCTTGATGGCGTCAATGACGAAGTCGGGCGAGCGGAAGTCCATATCCGCCACCCACATAGGCATAAGGTCGTTGGTGCCGAAAATACGGTCCATCATATCGTGCTTGACGCAGGAAGTGCCCCTGCGTTCGATAATTTCGTCGAAATTGTATTTTTTCATTGTATGAATGGTGTCGTTTTTGTTAAACATTAAAGTGCAAATTTATTACTTTTTTGCCAAATGTATAGAAAAAAGATGAGATTTGGCAAGGAAAAATGTTGTTTTCGCAAGGACAAGCGAATAAAAACAGAAAGGGGAAGCACCCGCACTTAAACATTGTTATTCATCTTTCTCCGGTAGTGGCACATAATCTTCGCTTCCTTTTTTTACAGCTTTGAAACTGTAGTTGCTTGCGAAAGGCTGAAAATAATAATTCCCGTCGGGGGTAACGAAACTTACATTGTCGTATTCATCATCATCTTTGTCCACGTATATCATCACAGTTTGGTTGCTGAAAGGCTGCACTTCGTTGTTAAGTTTAACCTCGCCAAAAGGATACCAGCCACGTACTTTGAACAGTTGGTTTTTATCGGAATACACAAGATAATTAACCCATAAACAGAAGTGGTAATAGTTGATGGTAGGGATGAGAGTCAGACTAAAGCAATCGTCTTTCTTTGTGACAGTAGCGTTTTGTGCCCAATCTTCACCATACATTTGGGCAAAGTCCCTCAAGGCAGTTGTCAATTGGTTAATATCCATATCATACACACGAATCACACGCTCGCCGGAAGACATTGTAACTTCCTCTAATTCTGCCGCTTTTCCATTGAATTTCCCGCATCGGGCAAGACAAACAGTAATAATAATAATTCCTGCAAGAACTAAAGCATAAATAATCATTTCTATAGTGGTTTTATGATTCATGTTTTGGCGGTTTTGTAACTGCAAAATTACGAAAAATATATCATTTGGCAAAATATTCCACAAAGGATTTACAGAATATGATTGCAAGAGTTCACCAATCGGTGGTCCACCAACTGGTGAACCGTCATAAACTATTGTTAATCAAGGAATAATGTTTTGCAATTTGCGGTTTTTGCACCAAGAGAAAACGAACATCCCCCAATCCCGTTTTTTTTTCGTATATTTGCAAAACTTTTTCACACCATTAAAACATTGAAAACAATGAGCATACTTATCAAAAACGTACTTCTCGACGACAAAAAAACCGACATCCTTGTGGAAGGCAACCGCATCGTCAAAATCGCCGCTGGCATTGAGACTCCGTCCGCCGACTGCGAGGTGATAAACGCCGAAGGCATGGCCGCGCTGCCCACTTTCGTGAATATGCACACCCACATCCCCATGACGCTTTTCCGCGGCTACGGCGACGACCTGCCCTTGCAGGAATGGCTCAACACCAAAATATGGCCCAACGAGAAAAACCTTGACGAGGAAATTATCTACTGGGGCACCCAACTGGGTTGCCTCGAGATGATAAAAACGGGCACCACCTGTTTCAGCGACATGTATTTCTTCTTGCCGCAAGAGGCTAAGGCTGTGAAAGATATGGGAATACGCGCTGTGCTGGGCCTCACCCTTTTCGACGGCTGCAACTCCGACAACCTGCCCAACGTTAAAAAAGAGCTTGAGCAGTTCGAACAAACCCTCGCCCTTGCCGACGACCACGTGCAGTTCGCCCTATCCCCCCACGCTCCCTACACCGTTTCCGGTGCCTCGTACCAATATATAAAGGCCTACGCTAAAGAACGTAACCTACTGATGCACACCCATGTAGCCGAGACTCAGGGCGAGGTGGACAACACCCTCCGCGATTTCGGCCTCACCCCCGTGCAGCACCTCCACAAATGGAACGCTTTGGATGAGCGCTCCACCCTTGCGCACTGCGTATATCTTACCGACGACGACATAAAAATCCTTGCCGACACCGGCGCCACCGTCACCCACAATCCCAACTCCAACCTCAAACTCGGCTCGGGACTCGAATTCCGCTATCCCGAACTGGTGAAAGCCGGCGTCAACGTAACCCTCGGCACCGACGGCTGTTCCTCGTCGAACAACCTCGACATGCGCGAGGCCGTGAAAGTGGCAAGTTTCTTGCAGAAAGGCCGTACCAAGGAACCTACCGTGATGCCCACCTCCGAAGCCCTCGCCATTGCCACGGTGAACGGAGCCAAAGTGCTGGGACTCAATATGGGCCGTGTGGCCGAAGGCTGTCTAGCCGACTTCGTTCTGGTCAACCTCAACACACCTGCCTTCACCCCCAACCACAACACCCTCAGCAACTGGATCTACGCCGCCGACAGCAGCGTGATAGACACCCTTTTCTGCGATGGCAAGATACTGATGCGCAACCACCATGTGGAGGGCGAGGAAGAGATTATGGCCCAAGCTATCAAAATGGCGAAAAAACTTATAAAAGTATAAATAATTTCTGCCTAAGGCAGAAAAATCTACAAGATTTACAAGATCTCTTGAGCCGAAGGCGAAAAGGAGAAAAAAATATATAAAGGTGTTATATATCAGAAAAATAGGATTGGCAACATTTCTGCTACTAATGGTTGCCTGCGGCACTTCCGACCGCAACAGCGACAAGCAGATTTTCCGTTACAACGAGTCGGCGGGCATAGCCTCGCTCGACCCCGCTTTTGCCAAGGACCAGGCCATGATTTGGGCCTCGCAGCAGCTCTTCAACGGCCTGATACAGCTCGACACCGACCTCACCGTGCAGCCCGCCATAGCCAAACGATGGGAGATCTCCGCCGACGGCCTCACCTACACCTTCATCCTCCGCAGCGACGTGTATTTCCATCGCAACGCCTGTTTTGCCGACGGCCGTCGCAAGGTGGTGGCCTCCGATTTCGTTTACAGTTTCAACCGCATCGTTGACGAGAAAGTGGCCTCGCCGGGACGCTGGATTTTCGACAACGTGGCCGTTACCGATGGCAGTTACGCCTTCTCAGCCCCCAACGACACCACTTTCGTGGTAACACTGAAACAGCCTTTCGCCCCCTTCCTCGGGATGATGGGGATGCCCTACTGCTCGGTGGTTCCGCACGAAGCGGTGGAACACTACGGCGCCGACTTCCGTCAGAATCCCGTGGGCACGGGTCCCTTCCGTTTCCAGAAATGGAAAGAGGGCGTGAAACTCGTCCTGCAACGAAACCCCAACTATTTCGAACGCGACGACGAGGGTAACCGTCTGCCATACCTCGACGCCATTGCCGTCACCTTTATCGTTGACAAACAGACTGTGTTTCTGGAGTTTGTGAAAGGCAACCTTGATTTTATGAACTCCCTTGACGCCAGCTACAAAGACGAGCTGCTTACGCGTACCGGACAGCTGCGCGAGAAATACGCCGAAAGTATCGACATGGTGTCGCTGCCGTTCCTCAACACCGAATATCTCGGTTTCCAGATGGAGAAAAACAGCTCCGTGCTGAAAGACAAACGCGTGCGGCAGGCCATCAACTGCGCTTTCGACCGACGCAAGATGATGAAATACCTGCGCAACAACGTGGGACTGCCAGGCTGCTACGGCTTTATCCCCGCCGGGCTGCCGGGTTTCGACACCACTGCCGGCTACGAGTACGACCTTCCGAGGGCCAAACGTCTGCTTGCCGAAGCGGGTTATCCCAACGGCAAAGGCCTGCCAACGCTCACACTGTCAACTACTTCGTCGTACCTCGATTTGTGCAAGTACGTGCAGCAGCAGCTGGGACTGGCGGGAATCAAGACCGAAATCGATGTGAATCCTCCGGGAGCTTTGCGCGAACAGATAGCCCAGTCGAAGGTGCAGTGGTTCCGTGGCTCGTGGATTGCCGACTACCCCGACGCGGAAAACTACCTCTCGCTATTCTACAGCAAGAATTTCTGTCCGCAGGGTCCCAACTACACACATTTCAACAGCAAGGAGTTCGACAGGCTGTACCTGCAGTCGAAAGCCGAGACCAACGACTCGGTGCGCGCCGAGCTGTACAAACGTATGAACGCCATAGTCATTGACGAAGCCCCCGTGGTGGTGCTGTACTACGACCAGATTCTGCATTTCACCCACAAAAACGTGAAAGGCCTCCGCAGCAACGCCATGAACGCCCTCGACCTTAGAAGGGTGAAAATTGAGAATTGAAAGTTGAAAGTTTTTAGTTGAAAGTTAAAACAAAAAAAGATATGAAACGTATAATTGTTTTGATAACCCTTTGTGCCACACTTGGTTATGCCAAAGCCCAAGTTTGCGGATGCACCGACCCCCGCGCCAACAACTACAACCCGCAGGCCACGGTGAACGACGGCAGCTGCACCTACGCCTCCACCACGGCATCGCCCTACTACTCCAACAACCTGTCCACACGCCTCAATGGCACTTCGGGACTTATCTTTTTCAACGGCAAACTGTACACCCACAACGACCACGGCGACAAAAAGATTTTCCAAATAGACACCACCGACGGACATATCCTCGACAGCATAGTGCTCACCGGCATCGCCCATCAGGATGTGGAGGACTGCGACCAGGACAGCCTTTACATCTACCTCGGCGACCACGGCAACAACAACTCCGGCATACGCCAAAACCTACATATACTGCGTATCTCCAAAGCCTCGCTGCTAACAGGCACCCCGCAGATAGACACGATATGGTTCTCCTACCCCGACCAGACGGATTTCAGCACCTCATCGTCGAACGGCACCGATTTCGACTGCGAAGCCTTTATCGCCACCGAGGACAGTCTGTATCTATTTACCAAACAGTGGGTTAGCGAAGGCTCGGTGATTTATGCTCTGCCCAAGACCCCCGGCACCTACTCCGCACGTAGGGTGAGCAGCTGGAACGTGGGCGGACTTATTACCGGAGCCACATACAACCCACGCAAGAAACAGGTAGTGCTGTGCGGCTACAGCTCTCTGCTACAGCCTTTTGTGGTGCTGCTTTACGACTACACGGGCAACGATTTCTTTTCGGGCAACAAACGCAAAATGTCCCTCGGCCTTTCTTTATACCAAGTTGAAGGGATTGCCTTGGGCGACGACTACAAGTATTATCTTACCAACGAATATTTCTCTCGTTCTATTATTACCACCAACGCCAAATTCCACAAGCTGGACCTGACGGACTACCTCTATGTGGCCGATACCGTTCCCGACACGGTAACTCCGCCCGACACCACCACATCGCTGCACCCCGTGGAGGGACTCTCCGACATTGTGGTGTACCCCAATCCCGCTAGGGAGAAGATAACGGTGGAAGGTCTGCCGCAAGGACAGGTGGAATGCACCCTCACCGACACCAAAGGCCGTGTGGCACTGCGCAAAAGCCTCTTCTCCGACGGCAGGGTGGTGATACCCATCAACCGCCGTACCCGCGGCACCTACACGCTGAAAGTGGTTACGCCCAAGGGCAAGGAGTTTGTCAAAAAGGTGATTGTGAGGTAAAAAACTCTCTCACACCGTCTTTGCCCTAAAACAAAGAGGGATACTCCGAATTCAGCTGCGTGGCAAGGTACTAGGTGTGGAGAATAACGAAAGGCACGAAAAAAGACAGTTCTAGAAAAATTAAACCCCAAAACAGCGTTTTATTTTTCTGCAATGGATGTTTTACAACCAATCTCAGAAAAATAAAACAACTTTTTAGCTTTTGATTACCGTAAACCAGCGGAAAGTAGAAAAAAAAGTGAGATTCCGCACGTTTATGGTAATCGGGACAAACGATTAGATGCCATTGGTTATGGATTTATATTATTGTAATTGTGTTATTTATATAGATTAAATTATAAAAACAAATCGTTCAGGCAAACAGAGTTTTGAATTTCGTTGGCATAAGCATTTTGGACAAGTCCGTCGGTAGTGACAAAAACCGTATGAATGGCTTTCCTTATCTTTGTGGCCTCTTTGAAAATTGATTTGCGTTTGTTCAGTTTTTCCCGATAAGCCTCGGTTATGTTATATTTATCTTCTGAATATTTTATTTCACAGAGGTCTATTATGCCGTCGTTGCGGTCTATTAGCAAATCAATCTGTGTGCCGACGGTTGCTTTCTCGCCAGATTGCTTTTTGGGAATGTATCGCCACGAATACTCGTTGGTCAAAACACCGCCTATGCCAATAGCCTGCTTTATTTGGTCGATATGCCACAAACAAGCTCGTTCAAAAGCTCTTCCGCACCAATTGTTGTATTTCGGCTTCCCTTCCATAGCCTGCCAGTAGTTCTTTCCTTGGCGTTTTCCTTTTATAAACTCATAATAAAACAATGTGTAATGGTCGATAAGTTGGAATATTTCTCCCTTTGTATATTTGCCAATCGTTGCGTATCCACGTATGAATCCACACCATTCAAGGTCGTTAAGTATGGCTGTTAGCTTTCCGTTGTCCTCAATTTTTCCCTTGTCTATGATTTCCTGTCTCGTCATCCCCTCTTTTTTCATAGCCAACAAACCAATTATCTTGATATAAGGTTCCGGCTTTTTGAACAGGGATGCATACAGCATATCGAACTCGTTGTACATATCGCCATCTTCCGAAAAAATCAACCTGTCTATCTCCTGTGTGAGGCTAGCACCTTTCTTAAGCAGACTCCAGTAGTACGGAATTCCTCCAAATATCATATATCCGTTCAGAATTTGCTTGCGTGTCATTTCGATGCCTCGTGACTTCAACAGTTCCTCGCATTGTCGGAGGGCGAAAGGCTTTAATGCGATGCGTTGGGTCAGCCGGTTGTGCAGGCCGCCTTTATTTTTGATAATCTTTTTCACCATCCACGAGGTGGCACTGCCACACACCACAAAAACTATATCTTTTCTGGCCGAAGCCCACCCGTTCCAAAATGTTTCAAGTTCGGAAAGGAAACCCGAACGCGGTGCATCCATCCACGGCAATTCGTCGAAGAAAATGATTTTTTTACCTTCTGGACGGAGGTCGATGTATCGCTTTAATTCCGAGAAGGCAGTCATCCAATTCGTGAACACCTTTGGCATATCGGTAAGACCATGTTCTTTAAGTGTCATTCGGAAACGTGCCAGTTGTTTTTTTGTTGTAATGTTTGCCGCTCCCGTGAATTGAAACGTAAAATGGTAGTTGTAAGACTCCCTAATAAGAAACGTCTTGCCAACACGACGACGTCCGTACACTGCGATAAACTGCGAATACTCCTCATTTAAAGCATTTTGCAAAATCCGTTTTTCTTTATCTCTTCCTATTAACATGGTTTAAATTTTTTGCAAAGATACAAAAAAATTACCATAAACCAGCGGAAAGTCGAAAAAAAAGTGAGATTCCGCACGTTTATGGTAATCGGAACACCTGTAAAAAAATAAAAAACTCCCCGCTCGGTGGGGTAGCGGGGAGTTAGAGTTGTCGGGTCAAGTTTATTTTTGTGTGTTGTTGGCGATTATTGCCAAAAGTTGTATAATGCAGAAAAAGCCTAATTCAACAATATAGGAACTTAGAGCGATAACGAGGTGCTTGTATATTCGTGCTACTATAAAGCAGTTACCTTACCATCTTCACCTCTTTTAATAGTTGTATCTTTAATAAAATGGTAAATAATTGTTTCTCCATCTTTTGCATTGTAAATTAGATCGCCTTTTTCTCCATCTTTTTTAATCCACCTATAAGATTCTTTAGAGGATATTTCTAATTTCTTGTCAGCCCAGTTGGGATTATCCAAATATTCGTCACTTCCTGGTGTTTTATACCTTTTCGTTGGTTGTGAACATTCATAAAAAACGCCATCGTTTATTACATAATACGTTGTAAACATCTCAATAGGCTCCTTGCTTAAAATTGCAAAACTCGTATCATAATGTTTGTCGTAATAGGTCTTCAAGTTCATTGATTCTGGATACTCTATCTCAAAAGTGGTTGTGTCATTAGGTGTTTGTACTTCAAACGAGGTCGCTTTCCACCACTCCTCATTGACTAATTCGTTTCCATCTGATTTGCAAGAAATCATGATAACGGACAATGCTACAAAACAAAAAAACAAATTTATTTTCTTCATTTTTCCAATCCCTAAATACGTGCCGGGCGCAACTTTTATCGCTCTAACAGTGCCGGATTGAGCGGATTGTATAAAAAAGAAGCGTGGCACCGTAAACCGCATCCATTAATCGGAGGTTGTGAGATTCACCTTATAATGAAGATGTGAAATAACAGCCCACGCAAAAATGCGCGAACTATTATACCGTCTTGCATTATAATCTGGAATCATCTCACATTTCCGATTACAAGAACGAGCATAACGCTTCGTGATTTCTCTTTAGAAATCACTTGCAAAGTTACGACAAATAATTGGTTTTGCCAAAAATTTTTTTTTGTCGCTAAAACCAAAGTCTCACAAAAAAGAGATTTCGGAAGAAACAAAACATGGCAAAAAAGGTCGTTTTTTCACAAAAAAAAGTGGGATTTCACACGGTTATTACCATCTCTATTTCGCTAAATATCAATATAATACAAAATTATTCATTTTGCATTATTCAAATTGAATAATTTAATTTGAATAATTTTGAAAAAAAAGTGTTTTTTGGGAGCTAATCAATTATCTGACAATACAATAAACCACACCGAGACGCGATACACTTCAGAGACGCGGTACACCACGTCTCTACAAACATCAAAATCATAATTCATAATTCCGAAATCCGCATTCCGAACTAATTCACACCGTCTTAGCCCAGTCGATCGGTGTTTGGCCTTGGGCGGCGAGGATTTCGTTGGTTTTGGAGAAATGGCGGCAGCCGAAAAAACCGCGGTAGGCCGAAAGCGGCGAGGGGTGCGGTGCGGTAAGCACGTGGTGTTTGCTTTTGTCTATCAGCTTGGCTTTGGCAATGGCGGGACTGCCCCAGAGCAGGAACACCAGTCCTGTGCGACGTTCCGAAAGGTTTCGTATAACGCTGTCGGTGAAGGTCTCCCAGCCATGTCCGGCGTGCGAGAAAGCCTGATGGGCGCGCACCGTTAGCGTGGTGTTGAGCAGAAACACCCCTTGGTCGGCCCAGCCGGTGAGGGTGCCGCAGGTGAGGGGTATGTTCAAACCCAAGTCGGAATTAATCTCCTTGAAGATGTTCACCAGCGACGGCGGACACGCTACCCCTTGCGGCACGGAGAAACAGAGTCCGTGCGCCTGGCCGTCGTTGTGGTAGGGGTCCTGGCCCAGAATCACCACCTTGACCTTGTCAAAAGGGGTGTGCCAGAAAGCTGCGAAAATGTCCTTGCCCGGAGGGAAACACTTGTATTGGCGGCGTTCCTCGACTAAAAATTCCTTCAGCCGTGCGAAATACTCCGACTGGAAATCGGGGCGTAGCACCTCCAGCCAGCTCGCTTCTATGTTGGGGTTCACTGTTGTCATTGTTTCTGCCATTTGAAAGTCTCTTCGAAATCCCAGTTCTCGCGCACTTTGATGCTTTTGGCGAAATAACGCGACTCCTCGGCCTGCCGGTGTTCCCAGTAGTTGCCGCTGTCCCACTTGCGGTTGCCGTTGTCGTCCTTGATGGCGCGGATGCGGTAGGTGGCGGCGGGGAGGTGCGGGAAGGTGATTTTTCCGCTGCCGGTGCAGTAATCCTCGGCCACGACCTTGCCGGCGTCGGTCATAAGCTGCACCACGAAAGGCGTGGCGGACTCGTCGGTCTCGAAATTTATGACGATGTTGCCGTATTTCTCCACAGTGGTGACTTCGGTCTTAATTTTGACGGTGTCGTTGCTGGTGCCGAAAATGTCGGTGAAACGTCCGCCGAACACGGTGATGTCGTATTTTTCACCTTGCTTAACGGGAATCAGCAGCCGCACTTTGCTACGTGTGACGCTGTCGAACACTATCGTCGCGAAAGCGCTGTCGGCGGCGGTTTTGTAATACACTGACGTGGAGGGGTCGGTGATTTTTGCCAAAGGATTGGCGAAAGTAAGTTGGAAAGTGTCGAAATAAGGCAGGCTTGTGCCGAAATTGTTTTTCATAAAGCCGCCTGCGGAGACGTTTTTACCACGACGACGGTTGTATTTTAGGTTCAGGGTGTCGTCGATGCCCGTGGTGTCGCGGATGACGAAACGCAGCGAGTCGGTGTTTTTGTCGAGCATCCACAGAGTGATGGTGTCGCTGGTGGCGTTGGGCAGCCAGAAAATTCGTGCGCTGTCGGCGGTGATGGTGGGGTTGGCCATAGGCATTGCCGTGGCAACCTGCACCTTGCCTTTGCCGATGAATCCTTTTTGGGTGATACGCTGAACGGTGCCCACCTGCTCGAAACTGCTCATCACAAACTTGTCGTAATCGGGCTTGACGCTGTCGGGCAGGAAAAAAGGCGTTACGGTGTCGGTGGAGAAAGCCACCTTCTCGGCAACGGAGTTGTAGGTGTAACTCTTGTCCAAATCGTTGAGGGCGAGGATTTTGTATTTCTTGTCGGCGAGGTAGCGGAAACGGAAATGGCCTTTGTCGTCGGTCTTGGTGGCGTAGGCGGGATGCGCGGCCACGGCGGAGTCGTCGAACGACTCATACAGGAAGACAAAGATTTTCTTGTCGGGCTCGCCGGTGAGGGCGTCGGTCACCGTGCCGCAAAAGGCAAGACTGTCGAGGCTGGGGCCGGTGGAGAACACGTAGCTGAAATCGCTGAGAAGGTTGCCCTCGTTGTTGTCGGCAATGGCGTCGCGGAACTGGAAAAGGTAGGTGGTGTTGGGTTGCAGGGTGTCCTTGATGACGACCTTTATCTTCTTTCCCGTGGAGGTAATCTGCGGGAACTGCTTCATCGGCGGGGAGATAATCACTTGATTGTTAGCATCTTTCAAAACAACGTACTCGTCAGTTTCCAACGTGAAACCCTTGGCGGAGAAATTGGTGGAACGGTTTTCGGGCGTTACCCGTGTAATGACGGGCGGGGTGCGGTCGGTCTCGCCACCCGAGGGGTAGCCGGTGCGCGCGCAGGCCACAACAAGCGTCGCCACGCACAAAACGATGATATTCCGATATAAAGTCCTTTTCTTCATAAAAAACTGTGTACAAACCATTTAACAAGGTTTTCGCCTCCGCAAAACGGCTTGTTTCGTTTTTCAAAGGTAAGGATTTTTTTTGAGATTTTGGCAAAAGCGGACTTCGAAATAAGCGAAAAGAAGGAAAAAGGCAGGAGTTTGGGAGAAAATCCAACCCGTGAGTGCCACTCACGACTTCGGATTACGAGCCATTTTAAGAAAACCTTACTCATTCCGATTGGCAGGTAAACGATGCACGGCCGGGGTTTTCACGACGAGTTCCGCAGTATTCCGTCGGCGGCGTCGCGATGGCGTTTCTTGATGTAGGCAGCAAGGGCTCTGGGTTCCACCACCTTCACTCCGGGACCGAACCCGAGAAAAGCCCTCATCAGCTCGCGGTTGATGATGACTTCGATGCTGAAAAGCGTCTCCCCCTCTTCGTTCTGCTCCACCACCTCCTGCGTGTGATGGATAGGCTTGGTGACGAAATATGGCGAGTCCATCTGCGAGGCCCAGAACTTAACGGTCTGCGGCTTGTCGTTCTCGTTGCGGCTCACGCCCACCATCTCGGCGAAATATTTCTCGGCGTCGAACTGCTTGGGTTTGAAATAGGGCTCGTCGGGCAGGGTGTGCAGCTCTTTGATGCGGTCGAGGGCAAGGATGCTCATAAACCGCGACTTCGACTTGCGTTTGCCTAGCACAAACCAGCGGTTGTTGTACTCTTTCAGCACGTAGGGGTAGAACACGAAAGTGGTAGGCTGCTGTGCTTTGAACGACTGGTAGGTCATCTGCTGCGCACAGCGGTTGCGCAGGGCGTCGTAGATCACCGACACATATTCGAGTCCGCGCAGACGGTCGTTGCGTTCCATAAGGATAAGCGGCTCGCGGTTGCCCGCCGCCATGCTCACCTGTTCCTCCATACGGCTCACAAGGTCGGAGACGCCCGCCATGGCGGGGAACCCCGTCATCTGTTTCATCACCCCCACGGCCTCGGTAAGCTCCGTCATGTCGCGCTCGGTGAGCGGACTGTGGAGGATGCTGTAGTCGGGGTCGGAATAGGTGTAGTATTTGTTGTCTATCACCACTATGGGTGCGTTGTAGCCGAGCCGGTCGCTGCGCATGGTCTGTATGTCGAGCTGTATGGTGCGGCGACTGATGCCCTTGCGGATGCCCTCGAATTCGTACAGGGCGGCGGCACAGGCTTCGATAAGGTCGTCGAGGGTCCACTTGCGGTAACGGTTGCACAGGCAGTGGTCGATGGTTTTGTAGCGCAGCAGCGCGTTGCGGTTTGCAGGCATTTTTTTAATTAGTAATTTGTAATGAGTAATTAGTAATTTATTGTAGGGGCGAAAAAATTTTCGCCCGTTTTTGGGTGAAAGAATTTCGCCCGTTCAGGGTAAAAATATTTCGCCATTTCATGGCAAAATTTCGCCCGTTTTTGTGGTGCAAAGATACGCAATTTTGGTGAAAAATGATGGTTTTCGAGCGAAAAAATGACGATTTTTTAGGGGTGTGACGAAAAAAATTTCATTTTTATTTTATTGATTTACAATGAAGTAAAAATTATTTTAAAATATTTTTCATGCTACGCAAAAAGATTGCGCACCCCCTTTATAATTTTGCAATGTCGAAAACAAAAAAATAGATTTTTTATTATGGAAAAAGTAGAAGAAATGGGAACCACGGTGGTCAAGATGTGGCTCACCGACATAGAAGAAAAGGCACTACAGCAGGTGCAGAACCTCGCCTCGCTGCCTTTCGTGTATCATCACATCGCGCTGATGCCCGACTGTCACGCAGGTATGGGGATGCCCATCGGCGGCGTGCTGCCCACCAACGACGTGGTTATTCCCAACGCCGTGGGCGTGGATATCGGCTGCGGCATGCGTGCCGTAAAGACCAACATCCGTGCAGAGATGATAGAAGAGGCTTTCCTGCGTAAGATAATTATGAGCGGCATCCGCCAGCGCATCCCACTGGGAATGGACCACCACAAAGAACGTCAGGACGAGAAATATATGCCCGTGGGTTTCGACATAGACAGTATGTATGTAGTTAAACATCAGTATATTTCTGCGCAACATCAAGTGGGGACGCTGGGAGGCGGCAACCATTTCATCGAACTGCAGAAAGACGGTGATGGATGGCTGTGGATAATGATCCACTCAGGCTCGCGCAACCTCGGCAAACAGGTGGGCGACTACTACAACAAACGTGCGAAGATTCTCAACGAGATGTATTTCAGCAAAGTGGAGTCGAGCATACAGCTGCCGTTCCTGCCGTTGAGGACACCGGAATTCACCAGCTACTGGGACGAGATGAACTACTGCATCGCCTTTGCCCACTGCAACCGCAGCCTGATGATGGAACGTATCAAAGAGGTGTTTACCGACGCCTTGCCCGACGTGGAGTTCGAGCCCGACATCGACATCGCCCACAACTACGCCGCTTGGGAGAACCATTTCGGCCACAACTGCATAGTACACCGCAAAGGGGCCGTGCGCGCAAGGGCGGGCGAGACGGGCATCATCCCCGGCTCCATGGGGACAAGCTCGTATATTGTGGAAGGTCTCGGCAACCCCGAAAGCTTTATGAGCTCCAGCCACGGCGCGGGACGCACCATGAGCCGCACCAAGGCTATCAACACCCTCAACCTCGAGGAGGAGATAAAGAAGATGGACGAAAAGGGCATCGTCCACAGCCTCCGCAGCCAGCGCGACCTCGACGAGGCCTCCAGCGCCTACAAGGACATCGACCAAGTGATAGCACTCGAGTCGGACCTTGTGAAAGTGAAAGTCAAACTGGAGCCGATAGCTGTGATAAAGGGGTAAACTCAAAGATGGTCAAGAGCAGAAATATTCGGTGTCTGCCGGCTTTTGAAATTCAACATGACTGATTGCGGTACGACCGTCCGCAGACCATCTTCTTTTTTATTTTGGATAAAAATCGTATATTTGCAATTTTAAAAGACAAAAATTATACCCAATTAAAATATAGATGATTAAAATGGACAAAGAGAAAAACGAATTAGATGTATTGAAAGAAATAGCATTCGATATACTGAAGGAAGAAAAAGGCTGTGATTTTTGTATATGGCAAGATACGCTTCTCAAAGATTATACAACAGAAGTCATGGATGCATTTGGAGAGAATCCATACGATGTGTATCCTGCGCTATCGGACCTCTGGGAAACGCCCTATTTTGACAAGAACAGCGGTCTGGAATACACCTTCATGGAGTGGGCATTGGCTTTTGCAACAGATGAATCGGTACGGATGTACTATGATATGATTTATGTGTTTGAAAGAAAAATAAAGGAAGCAGTTCATATTACACCTCGGAACATTGAGTGAAAACAGAGAAAAACAACAACTTATTAAGTGATTGATAACGAATGAAAACCGCAATACTTGAACAGCTTGAGGCCATCGAGCGGGAGCACGATGTTTCGGTGCTACTTGCCGTGGAGTCGGGAAGCAGGGCGTGGGGTTTCGAGTCGAAGAACAGCGACTGGGACGTGCGTTTCGTGTATGTGCACCGTCTGCAGTGGTATTTGCGTGTGGAGCCCCAGCGCGACACCATCGAGCGTATGCACGGCGACCTCGACCTTGCGGGCTGGGAGCTGCGCAAGACTCTGGCACTGCTCAAACGCTGCAACCCCGCACTTATGGAGTGGCTCGACTCCCCCTTCGTCTATCGTGCCGACGACGCTTTCCTCGCACGTATCCGCACCGCGGCACAGGATTTTTTCAACCCCATCGCCTCGATGTACCACTACAACCATATCTACATCTCCCACGACGAGCGTTACCTGCAACGTCCCGACTGCTCGATGAAACGTTTCCTCTACTACCTGCGGGGAGTGCTGGCCTGTCGCTGGATAGAGCAACGCCACACCCTGCCGCCTGTGCCTTTCGCCAAGCTGGTGGAGGCCACTGTGGAGGATGCGGCGCTGCGGGCGAAAATCGACCACCTGCTACAACTCAAAAAGAGCGGCGAGGAACACGACGTAAGAGTGGTGGACAAGGACCTTATGACCTACGCCCGCAACCTTGCCAGCTATTACAACGAGCATATCGAAAGTTTCCGTCCCGAACTGGACAAACACCCCGCCGAAACGCTTGACGACCTACTGTACGATATGGTGATGAAATATAAAGAAGTAGAATAGATAAAATAAAGATGGTATGAATTACGAAGAAGAGGTAAAAAAACGCGAGAGGCATTTAAAGCAAATGGTTGTTGCTTTTGAAAATTGCGATGTTGAGGCCGCTGCTTTTTCCGAAATGAAAAGGGATGGTTTCAACTATTTAAAGGGATTCTTCGGGTGTGATCGAGGAATGTGGGTGGATTATCTCAAATCCAAACATGGCGATTTTTTAACTGTTTTGTATGGCATTGACTCACAACTTATCGAAAACACCTTGGAAAAACTATGGAAAACACCTTATTACGACCCCGATAGCGAACAGGAATATACCTTTCGTTATTGGGCATCTGTGTTTTCAACAGAAGAGGCGGTGCAACTATATGATGATTTGACCACTTTGAAAAATTCGTGGAAAAGAATGTACACAGAACTTTCGGTGGCAACAAGAAGAAAAGCTCAACAAAATCAAAATGACCAAGGGCAGAAATAATCGGCCGAAACGTTGGACGACCAGCTGTACGATATGGTGATGAAATATACGGGATAAAATACAAAACACTAAAAAATGGAAATCAGGGAAACAAATGAAGAAACTCGTTCTTTCTGGGGAAGAGCGATGTCGGCAGAAAAGTTTGAAAAAGACGGACTTTGGGGACTAAAAACCCCATCGGGTGATATTGTTTTGGAACCAAGATATGACCAGATAGAGTTCTGCACCGACTTTGTTTATGTCCATTACGACAACAGACACAAGTTTTTCTATAAAAGCGGTAGCACAAGAGACTGTCCCGATTACGATGACGACTACCGTTTTTACGAAAATGGCAAAATAGGAATTAGAAATATGGACGGCAGCGAGTATCTCCCAGCTGCATATGACGAAATAATCGACTGGGGAAAAGGTTGTGATGTTATCTATGTCAGAAAAGGCAAAGAGTTTCACTATTACAACCATAACCAAGAGGAAATACTCACTGAAATAGAAGTTATTCCAGAAGATGCTTATCCCGAATGCCCATACAATTTAGGAGAAGACCAAAACAGAAATGTACTTGTGTGTGTGGAGCCAATTGAAAAAAAGGAGGGTAACAGAGATTGCTTTGCTTATAACCAATGGGTTAGGCTCAGCCGCATTCCTTGCTCCAAAGTTAGAGAGATGTTTAGCAACTGTAAGGTGGTTCCAATGTCGTCAGATGCAATTAACCATTTTGATGAGGAGGATACATATATCTATTCCGCCAGAGTTTGTTCGGCCAATGGAAAATACCCCATCACTAAGTGTATAGACAAGTTCAAGACATTGGGATGTTATGACTCCTCGTGGGAATATCTGCTTAAAATAAGTATAAACAAAAACACCACGATAAACCCCAGCGACTTATATAATGCCATTAAACATTTCGATAGTAAGGGTGGCTGCGAAATCGCTGTTGATTATGACGACACTCTTGACGATGGGGTGGTAAGGGTGTTTCAAATTCATTTTTTCTGGGACGATATGGGTGCGTTCCTTAACGACAATTTCAAACAACACGTACTGCCCGACTGTAATGTCGAGGTTGTTCAAAAAGAGTTGGAGCAAATTCCTTTAACCGAGAAAAGAAAATATATTTTGGAAGCATTCTGGTGGATTGTGCCAACAGAATCAACAAGAAGCTGGTTTGAAACAAGGAAAGTGCTGGAGTATCTGAAATCTGTGGGAAGTAGTGATTTTACAACTCTGGTATGTAAAAGTTTGGAGATAACCCCATACTATATGGAAGAAATCACACCTGTTCATTGGAAAACCATGAAAGAAATCATCTTATGGGCTATTTCCAACGGGGGACAAATAAACAGTATCCACAGCGGTAAAACTTTGTATGAAGGATTTTTGGAAAATTTGAAAGAAGCCAAAGACGAAACAAACCAAGAAGCAGAATTTTACGAATCCGTCAAAAACGGGGAGTTTTTGGCCGAATGGCTCATAGAAATGGGCGGTACTACAGCAGCAAAACAAAGAAAAAGGATAGCTTCCAGACTGGATGGCCTAACACCCCAAGAGGTGTTGGATTTGGCCTCTTTGAAGTCGTTTTTCATTCCGCGTGCATACATTGACTATGCGTATGAAGAAGAGAAAGAAGGACAAAATGACTATAAGTTTGTTGCTGACGAAGTGAAACATTGTTTCCGTCAAGGCGACTGGGTGCTGCTTATCGTTGTCGGCCGTCCCGACTACCAATTCGGGAATATCATAAAAGTAGAGTACGACAGCATTTTCATCCACACCGACGAGTGGCTGGACATCAGCGAGGAGTATTCAATTTCGTTGGCATAAAAAAATCTCTCCCCCGCAGTAAGTTTTGGCAAAAAAGCGGTACAAAAAAGTACTTCCGAAAAGCGAAAAACATCGGGAAACCAATAATTTAGAAGGCTAAAAATTTGATATACAGCGTATTGAAAAAACAAACAACGTAAAACTGATAAAAATATTTTGCAGAGTCGAAAAAAAATTGTATCTTTGCAGTTCGAAACAGTTAAAAAACAAAGTATAAACTAAAACAGAAGATTATCGAAGCATAACTACTATTTTTGTAAAAGAAAACAGTAAATAAAAACCCAAAACATAGGAGGTTATTATGAACGTAGCAACAAAGGCAATGATCAGCGACAACGAGCTGATAAATGGCTACAGAAATGGTAATTATGCAGATTTCGAGACACTTCTGGCCCGCCATCAGGCAAAAGTGTACGGCTATATCTTTTCCGTGGTAAAGGACAAGAACGTGGCCGACGACATATTCCAAGACACATTTTTGAAAGTTGTACAGACCATCAACTCGGGCATGTACAAGGACGAGAACAAGTTCATACACTGGGTTATGCGCATTTCGCACAACCTTATCGTGGACCATTTCCGCAGGGTGAGCAAGCTGCCCACGGTGAACAAAAACGATTTCCTGCTCGAAAACCTGCGCGTGCTCGACGACAATGTGGAAAAAGTGGTGATCAAAAACCAGACCCGTCAGGACATACGCAAGCTGATAAAGAAACTCCCCGACGAGCAGCGCCGCGTGGTGATACTGCGTCACTACGGCAAATACGAGTTCAAGGACATAGCCGAGAAAACGGGCGTGAGCATCAACACCGCCCTCGGCCGTATGCGCTACGCCATCATCAACCTGCGCCGTCTGGCCCGCAACAGCAACGTGATGCTGGAAATCTAATCCAGTTCAACATCGAAAAACACGAAATAAAATAAAAACAGGCTCCAAAGAGCCTGTTTTTAGTTTCTATAGGGAATTCACCCCCAAAAAAACAAATCCGAAATCCTAAATCCGAATTCCGAAATAAACTAGAGTCTTTGCGACAGCACCGGAACCATGCGGTTTTTCCATTCCAGAAAATCGCCGGCGATGATATGCTCGCGCGCCTGCGTAACCAGCCGCAGGTAGAAACTCAGGTTGTGGATGCTGGCAATCTGCATGGCCAGAATCTCCTGCGCCTTGAACAGATGTCGCAGGTAAGCCTTGGTGTAGACCTTGTCCACAAGGGCGGTGCCCTCCTCGTCGAGGGGCGAGAAGTCGTATTCCCATTTCTGGTTTTTCATGTTCATGGTGCCCTGCGAGGTGAAGAGCAGTCCGTTGCGGCCGTTGCGGGTGGGCATCACGCAGTCCATCATGTCGATGCCGAGGGCGATGCTTTCGAGGATATTGGCCGGGGTGCCCACGCCCATCAGGTAACGGGGCTTGTCGGCGGGCAGTATGCCGCACACCAGCTCGGTGAGTTCGTACATCGTCTCCACCGGCTCGCCCACCGAGAGTCCACCGATGGCGTTGCCGTCGCAGCCCACGGAGGCTATCTTCTCCGCCGACTGTATGCGCAGGTCGCGGTACACGCTGCCTTGCACTATGGGGAACAGCGACTGGCTGTAGCCGTATTTCGGTTCGGTGGTGCGCATACGCTCCACACAGCGGTCGAGCCATGCGTGGGTGAGGTGCATCGAGCGTTTGGCGTAGTTGTATTCGCAGGGGAAGGGGGTGCACTCGTCGAAAGCCATGATGATGTCGCCGCCGATGCTGCGCTGCACGTCGATGGCGAACTCGGGAGTGAAGAAATGCTTGGAGCCGTCGATATGCGAGCGGAACTCCACGCCGTCCTCCTTAAGCTTGCGGTTGTCCGAAAGGGAATAGACCTGAAACCCGCCGCTGTCGGTGAGTATGGGACGGTTCCAGCCGTTGAAACGGTGGAGTCCTCCGGCGGCCTCCAGCACCTTGACACCCGGACGCAGGTACAGATGGTAGGTGTTTCCGAGTATGATACGTGCCGAAACTTGGTCGATAAGTTCCTGGATATGAACGGCTTTTACGCTCCCCACGGTGCCCACGGGCATAAAGATGGGGGTGGGTATGTCGCCGTGGTCGGTGCTGATGACTCCGGCACGGGCTTTGCTCTGGGGGTCGGTGGCTTCGAGGGTGAATTTCATTGCTTTATAACGTTGTTAGTAAATAGTTGATAAGTTGGCGGTGGTTTGTTTTGGCATTACGCAAATAAGTTATACTTTTGCAAACCAAATCAGACAGAACATGACACTCTTTGGAACTTATTTCGAAACAATTCCGCTGATACTGATAGCACTGTTTGCCGTTTGCTTTGTGTATCTGGCAATCCATTACGGATTGTACCATTTTCGCACGTCGAAAACAAAACCGTTGCAAAGCAATAACGTAAAACCATCCGTTTCAATTGTGTTGACATCAAAAAATGGTGAAAAACTTTTGACGGAGAACCTCACATACCTCCTCGAGCAGAACTATCCCGACCTGGAGGTGGTGGTGGTCAACTACACATCTTTCGACAACACCCAGTATGTGCTTCAGCTCTTCAAGAGCAACTACCCCGACCGGCTCAAGATAGTGCGTTTCGAGGAAGACGTGAACCACTACAAGGGCAAGAAATTCCCCCTCTCCATCGGTATCCAGTCGGCCAAGAACGACATAATACTTCTTACCGAGATAGACTGTGTGCCAAAATCTTTCGACTGGGTGGAGAAAATGGTTCTGCCTTTCGGCAATCCAAAGACTAAAATCGTGTTGGGCTACTACGGACTTAAATACAACGGAAGTATGCTCAACGCTTTCGAGCAATACGAAAATATGTCGCAGTCGGCGCTGATGTTCGGCTCGGCACTGCTGCACCACCCCTATTGCGGACGCGGACGCAACATGGCCTATCGTCGTGATTTCTTCTTCGACAACAAAGGATTCATCCACCACTACAACATACCCAACGGCGACGACGACCTGTTTGTTAACCAAAACAGCACCTCCGACAACACTGCGGTGTGCCTCGAAAAAGCGGCGTTTATGGCCACCGACGCCCCCAAAACCTGCGGCGAGTGGTTAACCCAGCGACGCAAAGTGTACAGCACAATAAAACACTACAAAAAAAGCGACAAACTACGACTCGCGTTGCCGCCTCTGGCAGTGTTGCTTTTCTACCTTTGCGGCGCGTTGCTGTATGTAATAAAGCCTCTTCCCGTTCTGGGATTTGTGCTGCTCGGAGCACTGGTGCTGAAAATAGCATGGCAGATAGTATGCCACTTCCAGCTTGGCCGCCGATTGGGCATAAAAGGCTTTGTGTCAGCGCTTTCGCCATTGTTTGAAATTTATTTTTTGTTTGCAAATACTTTTTTGTATTTATTTACGTTAAGGCATAAAAACAGTCATGGAAGCAACTCCTAATCTAACTACTGATAAAGCACAAAGGGATTACCAACTTGTGTGTCTGGCCCGCGAAAAAGGCGATGAAAAGGCCTATGCCGACCTGCTTAAGATCTATCGCGAGCCGCTTTACCTTATGCTTTTGAAAATGACCAACGACCCCGTCGAGGCCGACGACCTCACCATCGAGGCTTTCGGCAAGGCGTTCCGCTCGTTGCATCTGTACACTCCTACACACGCTTTCAGCACATGGCTCTTCACCATTGCCTCGAACAACTGCATCGATTTCATCCGAAAAAAACGTCTGCGCACCATATCGCTCAACAGCATGTGCACCAACCGCGACGACGAAGCAACCGACTATAGCATCCCCTCCGAGGACCACAACCCCGAAGAGGAAATTATCAAAGAACAGAAAATCAATATGATGCGGCAAGTGGTGCAACTCCTCAAACCGCGTTACCGCAAATTGGTGGAGCTGCGCTATTTCAAGGAATACTCCTACGAGGAGATAGCGGCGGAAATGGACCTGCCCCTCGGCACTGTGAAAGCCCAGCTGTTCCGCGCCCGCGAATTCCTTTATCAGATTCTCAAAGGCAACGAGTCGAACTTATAATCCCGCAAGGATATGCCTTTTACACACTTTTTTACTAAGCTGACAGCCGTAATGGCTTTTGTCGGCTGTTTGTCGTTTTGCGGACACCTGTCGGCGCAGGACTATATAGAAAGCCTGACACCTCTGCGGGGCTTTTCCGTAACTATCGATGCTGGCGGGACATACGCAGGCAAGTACCACGCCAATTTCTACAACGGCAGACCCGAAAACCTCAACACCATAGACCGCATCATCCACAGCGAGGCCTACGGCGAAGCCATCTGGAACAACCTTGTGGACCAGCAGCTTATCTCGCCTTCGGCAATACAAACCTACCGTCAGCTGCAAGTGGCCGAATACGCCGATATGAGTTACTCCATCACCTACCAGATTGGCATCGGCTTCCGCTACGATTTAGAAGGTAGCAACACCGCCATTTTCGCACGTTTCAACTACTCGAAACTTACAGCCAAGGGTGCGTTCAATCTATACAGTGGGGCAAGCTCGTCCACACTTACCAACATGAACCAGTACATCACCTGCGGCATTTGGGGCAACGAGTCGCGCACCTACATCGATTTGGGACTCTCCAAGTCGTTCCCCATAAATCCCGCACTGCATTTCGTAGCCGACATTGGACTGAATGTAAACCATGTGCGTGTGCTCAGCAACGATGTGGAGATTGGCGGCATCACCTACAGCATACTTGACGTGTGGGGTGGCAACTACCCCACTATGAGCACACAAAGCTACGAGTATTACCAGACGGGGATAGGTTTCGGCGCCTTTGCCGCTCCCTGTCTGCGACTGATGCTGCCCAAATCCATGGCTGTCGACCTTGGCTTGAACTGCTACTACAACAAGATAAACCTGCCCAACTACGACCAATTTGCCCCGCAGTTCACCCTATTTATGCGGTTTATACTGAACAATCTGTAGGATGGATTTTGTTGTCTTTTCCCAATCGTCCGAACTTACGGCTTTTGCCGAACACCTGCTCGATGAGGCTTTCCCCGTCGAGGAACGTCCTTTGTTTGACACTATCCTAAAACGCGACAAAGACATTTATCACTTATGTGTGGCCGAGAATGAAGGCACCATGCTTGGCATTATGGCCTATTGGAGTTTCGACGGGGTAGTTTACATCGAACATTTTGCCGTTTGTAATGAGTTGAGGAACAGAGGAATAGGTGGAGTAATTCTTGACAAATTCCTCTCGCTACAGCCCAACGGGACACAGGTGGTTTTGGAGGCTGAACTGCCCGACAGCGCTTTGGCCAAGCGAAGGGTAGACTTTTACCGCCGCCATGGCTTTACCGCAAACACTTTTGAATACCTACAGCCGCCATACCACGCAGGTGGCGACCCCCTGCCAATGGTGCTTATGTCGCTTAAACCACTCGGTAAAAACGATTTTGAGAAAATCATGGACACACTTTATAATAATGTGTACGGGAGGGATTGAACAAATTATTTTGTTCGCCCTCCTACCTTTTTGTCGTTTTCTTAGTAATTGATAATATTATAGGTTATAGGTAGCGGTGAGGTTGCGATTTATTGTCCAATCATATCCACAATGTCCTTTGCCACGTCGGCTTTGGATTTGAGGCTGCCTTCACGTACCGTTCCGTCGGCGGTGATGATGGTTACCTTGTTGGTGTCGTGACCGAAGCCCGCACCTTTGTCTTTCAGCGAGTTAAGCACAATCATGTCGAGGTTCTTGCGGGTGAGTTTGGCTTTGGCGTTCTCCAGTTCGTTGTCGGTCTCCAGCGCAAAGCCCACAAGCAGCTGACGGTCGGTTTTCATCTTGCCCAAAGTGGCCAGAATGTCGGGGTTCTGCACAAGGTGTATGTCGAGGTTTTCGGTACCTGCTGCCTTTTTTATCTTGTGGTCGGCTACGGTTTCTGGACGGTAGTCTGCCACGGCTGCCGAGAGTATGGCGGCGTTACAGCTCGGGAAAGTCTCTATGCAGGCTTTGTACATCTCGCGTGCCGACTCAATATTTATCTGCTTGATATTGCGGTGTTTGGCGGTAAGGCTTGTAGGTCCTGCCACAAGTATGACCTTGGCTCCGCGTTCGGCCAGCTCCTCGGCCACGGCAAACCCCATCTTTCCGGTGCTGAAATTGCCGATAAACCGCACGGAGTCGATACGTTCGTAGGTGGGGCCGGCAGTGACAAGCACAGTCTTTCCGGACATACTCAGCTTTTTTGTGAAGACAGCCTCCGCAAACTCGAAAATTTCCTCTGGCTCGGGCATACGTCCCACACCGGAAGTGCCGCAGGCCAGCTCGCCCTCGGCGGGGGATAGGATGTTCACGCCTTTGTCTTTCAAACAGTTGAGATTCTCCTGCACCACAGGACTGTTGTACATGTTGGTGTTCATGGCGGGACACACGACGATATCCTTGGCGAAAGCCAGAAGCAGGGTGGAGAGTGCGTCGTCGGCAATTCCGGAGGCGAATTTACCTATGATATTGGCCGTAGACGGTGCCACCACAATCATATCGGCCCAGTCGGCGAGGGCTATGTGCTCGGTGCTGTACTCGTTTTTCGGGGCAAAGACATCGCTGTACACGGCGTTGCCCGACACAGTCTCGAGGGTGAGGGGAGTGACGAACTGCAAGGCGTTTTTGGTGGCAACCACCTTCACCTCGTCGCCGTTTTTGGTAAAAAGGCGTATCAGCTGCGGTATCTTATAGGCGGCAATGCCTCCCGTTATCCCGACTATTATCTTTTTGTTCATTGTCGTTGTCTGTTATCTTATTCTTCAGATTCGTCTCCTTCGCCGCCCACTTTAGCCTGACGTTCGAGTTCCATCTTACCGAAACGCAGTGTGATACCGGCGCTTATGAAACGGCTGTTGAGGGTTTTGCGGGTGGATTCGCTAAGATAGTAGGGGTTGGTGTTGGTGGAACCTGTGCCGTAGCGACCGCCCCAGTTGAAGATGTCTTGGATGTTGATAAACACGGAGAGTTTGCGTTTGAAGAAATCGCTGCGTATGCCCATGTTCATCGAGTAGCGGGCTTTGGTTTCGGAGAGCAGTCCGATGGTGGGCGAGTTGTAGTTTGCCGAAAGGTGAATCTGGTAGTTGTCCCACACCTTTGCCCAAGCGTTCACTCGCACGCTCCACGACCATTTGTCCTTGGTGATGTCCTGATGACGAATGCTGCCACGGTCGTCGACGTGGTCGTATTCCATGTGGTAGCCGTAGTCGTAGAGGTTGGCGTAGAGACGAACGTTGAAAAATCCCGTGGGACGGTAGGTCATATTGAGCGAAGCACCATAGCGCCACGACGAGCCCATATTGTAAGGAATGGAGTAGGTTACCAGACGGTCAGCGAGGTATGTATCGCTGTTGGTAGCGTCGGTGAGGGAACTGATCTCGTTTGTGGCCAGACGTCCGTAGCCTTCGATACCCACGTTGCCGAACGAGGTGAAATATTTAGTCCAGCCCGCTTCGGCGGAATGTGTGAAGGATGGTTTCAGGCCGTCGGGGTTACCGGTGCGGTAGCTTTCATCGCCGTAGATACGGAACTTGGTGAGCTGACTTTCGTCGGGCTGACGCATACGCATCGAGTAGTTGAGTTTGAAGTTGTGCATGCTCTCTGTGCGGTACGAGAGGTGTACGGAGGGACGTGCGGTGATGAAGTTGCGGCTGCCGTTGTCGGCAAAATCCATCTTGGTGTCGTAGTTCCACGTGATGCTTTGCAATCCCAAACCAACTCCCGTAGAGAGGGTGAAGTTGCCCCAGCGATGGGTCCAGTTAACATCGGCACTGACGTTGCTTGTAGCACCATTGAAATCGTAGGTACGCAACAAATCGGTGGAGTCTTTCAGGTTATTGTACGACGAGTCGGCCCTATAGAAACGGTCGTAGGTGTTGTGGGTGTTGGTGTAGTCGGCGTTGAAACCATAGCTCATCTCGCCATCCTTGCTGTAGGGACGGTTGTAGCGTGCAAAGAAACTGCCGCCGCCGTTGCGCTGATTTGTAAGACGATAGCGGAACTCGTCGTCGAGACCGTAATATTCGGTGTACATGCGGTCGTAGAATTCGGTGGAGCGGTTGTGCGAGAATCGTCCGTTAAGACCGAGTCGGAGATTATGTCCGTTTTGGTCGAATTTCTTGGTGAAGTCGGCACCAAGGTCGCCGAAGAAACCGGGGTTGCGCGTGCTGTCGTAGGTGGAGTAGCCGTTGGTGTAAATGGTGTCGGGCTCATAGAAAGTGCGGTAAACGCTATTGTCGGACACGCTGCGGTTGAACGAGCCGTTCACGCCACCGTGCACTTCCAAATCGGTCATCGAGTCTATCTCGTAGTTGATGTTCATAAACAGGTTGCCGCCGAGGTTCTTGCTCCAGTTCGACGCGGTGTCGGTCTGATGACGGGTGGTGTCGTAGGTGTCGGGCTCGCTGCCGTCCACACGGGTGTACGACCAGCCGTTCGACTCGTTGTTGCGGAACGAGTAGCGTCCGCTGGCAAACACGTTGATGCTGAGTTTCTCCTTGGCCCACATATATGAAATCCAAGGACTTATGTTTGGCTGGGTGCTTCCGTTCACGCCGAAACTCACAAACTGGTTGCTTTTTACGTGTGCCGAGGTTATGATGTTGATGACAGCTTCGGCATCGGTGGCGTATTTTGCCGAGGGGTTTGTGATGGCCTCGATGCGGTCGAGGGCGTTGGCGGGGAGGGTTTCGAGGTATGTTTTGAGGTTCTCCTCGGTGAGTTTCGAGGGTTTGTCGTTAATCCAAATCTCCACACTCGACACACCGCGAAGGGTTACGTTGCCTTCTACGTCCACCTCAACGCCGGGGGCGTTCTGCAGGGCGTCGTTGGTGGTTCCGGTCTGTATAGAAGGGTCGTCGGCAACGTTGTAGATTAGTTTCTCGCCGTCCTGGGCATAGAGCGGTCTCTGAGCCTTTACAGTAACGGTATTAAGCACTGCTGCGCCCTCTTTGATGTTGATATTGCCGAGGGCGGTGTTGTTCTCAACCTTGAATGGGATAAATCGGGTGCCGTAGCCTATGCACGACACACGCAGAAAATACTCGCCCTGAGGCACTTCGGTAACTTCGAAATAGCCGTAGAGGTCGGTGGCGGCGCCACGCACAAGACTGCTGTCCTCTTTGTCGAGCACAGCCACATTGCCGAAAGCTATGGGCTCGTTTTTTGCGCTGTCGATAAGGGTTCCCACCACTTTGAAAGTGGAGCCGCTGCGCACTTTTTTCTGTTTTACAGTCTGTCCTTTTTCCTGAGCGTCGCGCATGTTGCGGTCGAAACGTTCGCCGCGTGGGAATCCGCCTTCGGGCCTTCCGCCGCCAGGTCGTCCTCCCGGAGGGGGACCGCCCGGGAAACCGCCCGGCTGGGCTATTACCGTTACACTGAAAATCAATGACAAAACAAATAATCCAAACTTTATTCTTTTCATTATGTGATGGTTTTAAAACAATATTTTGTACAAAAAAAGGGGAAAAACTTTCATAGTTTTCCCCCATTTTTTATGTTTATTTTTGGAATTTTTCCTCGCCCCAGATGTCTTTCATCTCGGGATCTTGGGCGTTGTTCATAAACACGCAACGTTCGAGGGATGCGTCGCGGCACACTATGTCCTCGGCAAGTGCATTGCACGAGGGGCTTCCGCACACTCCGCAGTCGATTTGTGGCAGTTTGGCTTTGATTTTCTGTATCTTCTCCATCTTTTCCAAAGCCTTCGACACATCCTCGTCGAGGGCGAGCATGGAACGTGGCTTCACCGCCGACACACGCACGTCCTTCAACAGGAAATCGCGTTCGGCTTCGAGTTTGGAGTCGTTGGTTGTTTCACCGTTGCGCTCACGCTCGGCAATTTTGCGGGCGCGGGCATACATGCATTCGCTTATCAGGAAACGGTTTTGACACAGAAGCACGCCACCTGCGCAGCTCTGGTCGCAGGCACGCAGCTCGAGGAATTCGATATCCTCAATCTCCTCGTTCTCAACTTTTTCCAGAAATTCGGTAACATTGTGTATTTCGTCGATGGCCAGCGAGCGTTTGGCGATGCACAGACGTCGTTCGCCGTTGGTGAGGGTGGAGAGCACGGCATCCGACGACAGTCGTGCCATCGAAAAACCGGGAACGGTGTAGTTCTTGCCCAGCTCTTTCATTTTTTTCTGCACACGGTTGTACAGTTCGTCCATGTTGATGATGCCGTCCACCATGGATTTCTCCTCGCCCACGGGGCTTTTCACTGCTGCCACTTTGGCGGCGCAGGGCGAGATGTAGAACAGACCTATGTCCTTGCGCGGAACGCCGTGTTCCACAAGGGTTTTGTATGCGTATTTGGCCACTATGTCCACAGGGGCTTTCACAGGGATGATATTGTCCACCAGCGAGGGGAAACGCACCTGTATTAACCGCACGATGGCCGGACAGAACGACGAAATCAGCGGCTTCTCGCCAAGACCTTCGAGGGCGTACTGGTTTTTGGCCTGTGCAAAAATCTGCACCGCCGACTCCACCTCGAAAACATGGGTGAAGCCTATCTCCTTAAGCACGGAGTACACACGTGAGGCGGGGATGTCCTCGGCGAACTGTCCGAGGAAAACGGCGGGCACGAGGGCCACGCGGCATTTGTAGTCGAAAATGCGGTCGAAGTCGTCCTGTTTTATATAGATGGCCTTAACGGGACACACTTTGAAACAGTTGCCGCAGTCAACGCAGCGATGTTCCGAAATGGTGGCGTGTCCGTCGACGACACGTATGGCCTCGGTGGGACAGCTTTTCATGCAGCGTGCGCAGGCAATGCACTGGTCCTCATCTACTTGCAGGGCGTGGTAAAAAGTCTGTTGACTCATAATATTTGGCTTGGGTAAAACAATCTAATTATTTGAAATTCACCTCCATCTCCACGGTGGTGCCCACTCCCACGGTGCTTTGCACGTTGAGTTTGTCCACGTTGTTCTTGATGTTGGGCAGTCCCATACCTGCGCCGAAGCCCATGTCGCGCACTTCGGGACGGGCGGTGGAGTAGCCTTCCTGCATGGCAAGTTCGATGTCGGGGATGCCGGGACCTTTGTCGGCCACCACAAGGCGTATCTTGTCGGAGTCGATGTCGGCGGTTACCGTTCCGCCGCAGGCGTGGGCTATGGCGTTGACCTCGGCCTCGTAAAGAGCCACCACCACACGTTTGATGATGGCGGGCGGTATGTTGAGCTGTTTCAGCGTTTTCTTTACCGAGCTTGAAGCTATGCCGGCGTTCACAAAATCGCCTTCTATCACTGTATATTCGAAATGCATGATGTTGTCGGTTTTTGGGTTAGAACAAAGGTTTTATGTCGTTGGCGTACAATATGCCGCAGGCTTTGAACATCGAGAAATCGCTCTCTATCAGCACCATGTCGTTGTCCTCGGCAAGCTCTATCATCTCTTCGGTGGCTTTTTTCTTGCGCACGAAGATAATTATTTCCAGCCCAGCCATTTCGCAGGTGCGGATAGTCTGCAGGTTGCACAGTCCTGTAACCAGCAGAGGGGTTTGTTTGAGGGTCAGTACGTCGCTCATAAGGTCGGACGCAAAAGCGGTGGTGATATCTTCGGCAAGCTGTTCTTCGGTGCCGCAAAGTATCTTAGCTTCAAGCAGTTCTGCTATTTCTTTTACCGTCATTGTATAACGAATTTTTGGTGTTTAATTATCTGTTATTTATCTTTGTAATAAGAGTGCAAATATACGAAAAAAAATTGTAACGCGGGAGTTTTTTTGTGATGAAGGGGTGAGGAACGTGAGTTTGCATATTACGACAAGGCGGATGAGGTTGCCCGAACAGCCATTTTTAAAAAAGTGTGTTTGGTATACTATATAAAAAAAAGCGTGGCCAAAGGTCACGCTTTTTTTGTGGAGCTGGGCGGAGCTTATCCCCTGATATTCTATAGCACTGACAATCATTTTTGTCCAAACTCACCTCGACCCATAAGGTCTCAGATTTTGATATCCGGTTGTCTCTTTCATATACTGAATTCCATTTCCATTCTATTTTCCTGCTCTCCGAGATTCCACCTATCTTGGACACTTTCCGGAGAGTATTGACGGCGGTTCCCGTGAG
>DBXF01000078.1:0-11459 GCA_002309295.1 Bacteroidales bacterium UBA1219
TACCGCCGTCAGGACGCCATCGGTACGCCGTTCTGCGTAACTGTTGACAACCAGACACTTGAAGACGGCACTGTTACTGTCCGCGAACGCGACACCATGCAGCAGGAACGTATCCCCGCAGAAAACCTCAACGCCTACCTGCACGGCAAAATCCAGCCGATAAAAGTGGAGTAGGAGGTAATTAGTAGTTAGTAATTAGTAGTTAGTAATTAGTAATTGGTTGTTTTAGTAGGGGCGAAAAATTTTTCGCCCATCATGTAAAAAATGGAGGGACACACTGTGTGTGTCCGATGTTAGAGATTGGTAATTGTTTGTTAGATGGTAGGGGCAAAAAATTTTACGCCCAAATTGAAAAAATATATTTGTAGGGACACACTGCGTGTGTCCGATGATAAAGATGGGTAATTATTTGATAAATAGGATAATATGAGCAATATAAGAATAAAGGAGAGTATAGAGCAGAGTGTTGCCGTTAAGCAGGCTATCTTGTCGGATGCGGCTTTTGCACAACGCATAGAGCAGTCGGCCAAGATAATTGTAGATTGTCTGCAGAATGGTGGCAAGGTGCATTTCTGTGGCAACGGCGGCAGTGCCGCCGACGCGCAGCATCTGGCCGCTGAGCTGTCGGGACGCTTTTATTTCGACCGTCCTCCCCTCAACGCCGAGGCTCTGCATTGTAACACCTCGTATCTTACTGCCGTGGGCAACGACTACGGCTACGACTACATCTTTTCGCGTCTGCTTCGCGGCACGGCCAAACGTGGCGACGTGCTGGTGGGAATCTCCACGTCGGGCAACTCGAAAAACATCGTGAAAGCCTACGAAACGGCCAAGGAGATGGGCGTTGTCATAATTTCTTTGACAGGGGAGACTGGCGGCGTGATGAAGGATTTTTCCGACATACTGCTCAATGTGCCGTCCACCGACACCCCACGCATTCAGGAGAGCCATATTATGATAGGACACATTATCTGCGAACTGGTAGAAACGGACATGTTCGGAAAAAAATAACGAAAGACAAACGACAAAAAAGGCGATGTTTTCATCGCCTTTTTTAATTTCAATTATCAACTCTCAACTTTCAATTTTTTAGTAATCCGACGAGCCTTCATCGTCGTGGTCGTCGTCGGAGCCTTCGCGGCGGTTTTGTTTCAAGCCGTTGTTGATTTTGTACGAAAAGCCGATGGTTACGCTTGGCGAGAGACGTTTGGAGCGCATCACACGGTACATCTGTTCGTTGTCTGTCGTATGTCCGAAACCGCCTGTGCAGAACACATCGCCCACACGCAGGCTGATGGTGGCGCGTTTTTGCATAATGTCTTTCTTCACAGCAAGGTCCGCCCAGTAGGAGGCCAGCATATCGGTCTGCAGGTCCATAAACGGCGCGCGGTACTGCCCCGAGAATTGTATCGTCCAATCCTTGGGCAGCATCATAAACGAGTTGAACTTGCCGCTGGCGCGGAAGGCGTTTTTGTCCTGATTGTCGAGCAGTTCGGTGCCTTCTATCATACTTTCGTATAGGTTCACGCTAACATTCACTTTCCACCATTTGGCAATCTGCCAGTCCACGATGAACTCCAGACCGTAGTTGAGGCCTTTGTTGAGGTTCTGCCACGTGGAAGCCCAGTAGCCATCGTACTCAGGGTTATATCCCATCCACGGCGAGTAATAGGCAGCCGAAGCCGCGTCCCACACAAAGCCGTAGCGTGTCATCATATTGTTGGTTTGGCGGAAATAGGCGGAGGTGAAGATGTTCACTTTGTTGATGGCTACGTTGTACGAAAGTTCGAAGGAGTTGGTGAACTCGGGGTCGAGATAGGGGTTGCCGAAACTGAGCTGCTGACCCTCGCGCACATCGAGGTAAGGATGCAGGTCCCACATGTGCGGGCGACGCACACGGCGGCTGTAGCTCAGCTGCACGCTCTGGTTCTCGTTGATGGTGTACGACATGTGCAGGGTGGGGTAGAGCTCCCAATATTCCTTTTTCACCGGCTCGATGTCGGGATGGTTCTTGTCCTCGCCGTAGATTGCGGAGTACTCGCCGCGAAGTCCCGCCAAGGCGGAGAATTTCTCCGACACCTTCCAGCCGAGGGTGGCGTAGATGGCGTGGATGTTCTGACCGTAGTCGAAATGGGTGGAGGAGCGTTCGTCGAGATACTTCTGCAAATTCCACACGGAGTCGTTGTCGTTTTCCGTGAGGTAATAAACATAATTCTGGTTGGTGTTCATCACACGTCCCTCGTAGCCCGTCTCCAGACGGAATTTTTCAGCGAACGGATGGACATAGTCCAGTTTCATGTTGATGTTGCGGTTGGAGTTCTCCGTTTCCGAATTGCGGAGATAGTAATTTTGCAGGTTTGCCGCTTCGTTGGGATAAAACTGTTCCTGACGGCCGTCGCCGTTTCGGCCACGTATGTTGAAAGTTACGTCGGCGGTGAGCATACGGTCTTTCTCGTCGAATTTCTTTATGAAATTGAGGTTCAACGCATGGTTGTGGTTTTTGTTGCTGCTGGTGTCGGTCTGCGTGTAGTCGAGAAAATGGTTTGTGTTGAAATAGTCGTAGTTGTCGATGGAGTTCTTTTTCACCCTGTTGCCGCCGCGCAGCTGGTACGAGAGCGCAAGGGTGGTCTTTTCGTTGAAATGGTATTCGCCGCCCACTTTCACGCTGCCCATGTAGTTGCTGTGCACGCCGTCCTCGAAAAGACTGTCGGCGGAGTATTTTGCACCGTCGCGGAAACGCTCGAGATAGGTTACTGCGTTGTGTTCGTGGCTGCGCACGCCAGCGTCGGCGGAAAGGAAGAAACCCCACTTGCCGGTGTTGTAGTTAAGGTTGATGGTGGCCATCGAGGTGGGCACAAACTTGGGCAGCGGCGAGCCGAAATTGAGGTTCACCACGCCGTTCAAACCTTTGGCACCCACGGAGTTCTCCTTCAGTTTCATGTTGATGATGCCCGACATACCTTCGGGGTCGTACTTGGCGGAGGGGTTGGTAACCACCTCTACATTTTCTATCGAGCTGGCGGGAATCTGTTCGAGAAGTGTCTCGAGGTCGCTGCCGAGGAGCTCGTAGGGACGGTCGTTGATAAGCACTTTCACGTTGGTGGAGCCGCGCAGGGTGACGTTGCCGTCGTTGTCGATAGCCACGGAGGGCACGTTCTCCAGTACGTCGGTAGCAGTGCCGCCGCCGGCAACGATGTTCTTATCCACATTAACCACTCTTTTGTCGAGCTGGTAGTCCACCATCGAGCGTTCGGCTTTCACCACCACCTGTTCCATCATCTGCGAGTTCTGCGAAATCTTTACAGTGCCCACTTTCGTTGTCTTCGAGGCGGTTACGGTAATCTGCGAAGGGTGGTAATAGGTTTGGAATCCCATAAACGACACGCGAAGGATGTATTTCCCTTCAGGTACGCTTACAGAAAAAGAGCCGTTGTCGGCAGTTACTGTGCCGTTGGCCATCGACGAGTCGGAGGGCTTGAGCAGGGCCACAGTGGCATATTCCACAGGCTCGCCGCTGCCGGCATCCAACACTTTTCCCGTTACTTTTCCGTTGTTCTGCGCGTTTGCCGCAAAGATAGTCGATGTCGCGATGACAAAAAGGAGTACTAATTTCTTGAACATATAGTGAGTTTCTTTTCGTTGCATAAATATTATTAGTACCTTAAAACGTCGAAATCTTTTGTTTTGGTATGATTTTGGTGGATTTTTTTTTGACAGAACCAGCAGAACAATCATTCGTCTTAAAGTCTTTAAAATACGAAAAATTGTGATTTTCAAACGATTTTGCAATAATAAGACAGTTGTTTTTTGGATTGTTTTTTTCTCTAAATAACGACATTTGATAACTTTTATTTATTTGTAATTCGCAGTAAATCAATAAAATACCCCCCCATATAAAGTAAGTTTCAAAAGTAGGAACAAAAATTTGGCAATACGATATTTTATTTGTAACTTTGCGGTGTTATTTTTAAAACGCCAACTGTTATGAAAAAACAAATTTTCAAATTCGGATTGCCGCTACTGGCGATGGCTTTGGTGGGATTGGCTCTGGCTACGTCCTGCAAAAAAGATAAAAGCGAAAACACTATGCCCCCCGCAACTGAAGCGTTTTGTGGCAGCTGGGAAGTTACAGAGGCTTATACAACAGACAGTAACGAGGTCGGTTTGCCTATGTATCCAAGCGACACTCTTATGCTGGATAAGACAATGCATTTCAAGCAAATAAACAACAATGGAAATATTGCAAGGGAAGGGACATGGCAATATCAGAACGAGCAACAAATTCTTTCTCTCGAATATCCTCCATACGAACTTTCCTTACATGTAGAGAGCATAGATGACAACAGCATGAAAACAACGGTCGGTCGTGTTGTTAATACTATGGAACAAGCTTGGTGGGTTGTCCTTTTTTTCAAAAAACTGCCATGCAGCTGAGCAATAATAAAAGATAAATTAAAACTTCAAAGCCATGAAAAAACTTATTTTTAAAACCGTTTTGCCGCTGTTGGCGGTGGCACTGTTGGCGGTGGCCTGCACCAAGGAAGAAAACGGGAATCCCCCCGTGGTTAATATCGACAACGATTTTATGTTAGTAAAGAACTCCTTGGGCAAGACACTGCGGGAGGCCGAAAGTGTTGCATTGGGCAAGGGATATATAAAATCCACCGACGAGTACTGGTTGTACACCATCAACGAAAACGGAAACACAAAGCGGCTGCTGCTCTACACAAACACATCCGACAGTGAGGAAATCCTCAAAAATGTGGAAATGACCGTGCATACAACCGATCTCAATGTCTTGAAGATGTATTTCAGAAAATGGGTGGGCGAAATGCAGCAGAACTTGGATTTAACGACGGTTACCCGCAAAGAATATGTAATAGAATACGACGATGACAACGACAGGGAATACTCCACCATCGATGCGCTTTTGTCCGATATCGACAGGCTGACTTCCGTCGGTGATGATTTCAGTGCCGTGGTGGGTTGCGTGGACCAACAGTCGTTCACCTACGAGATAACCCTTTATTCCGACATGGTTTCGCTGCAGATTATAAACGACCGTGTAGATGGTGGAAACGACACCATACCTTTTAGTGATGAAATAGTAGGCAGTGACCGCGACATACTACTTATGAGAGTGGATTATCTAACCTACAACTATTTGGGTTATACCACTTTTAATATCCGCGACAAAATTAGCGGCGACACTATTCCATTTTTCTCTGTTTATCGTGCCCCGACCGATTTCGGATACCAAAAGCTATATTACCGCACTGTCGACAGTGCAAATATGCTTTTCCACGGCGATATAATCTGGATGGGGTGCGGGATGATGCAATACCCACAACCATCGAGCTTTGTAACGGGTCCGGCCAATAATTTGAACCTGCCATATCCCGGACAAAGCAGAATATCCCACTACAACGGCACACGGCACACCACCGTTACCGACGAGACCAACCTTCGCAACATTTGGAATACCATCTCCATACAGTCGGAGTTCCAGTATTTCTACTCACGCACTACGAAAAAAGTGGCGGTATATCTCTATACTCCCAGTGTTGGCTGTGGCAATCCCGCCGACTGGTACTATCTTGTTTTTGTGGAACAGCAATAATTAGGCAAAATTCACGTGAAAAATAAAATGCTAGAAGATATATGAAAAAACTTATTTTTAAAACCGTTTTGCCGCTGCTGGCGGTGGTCTTGTTGGCGGTGGCTTTGGCCACGTCCTGCGAAAAAGACAAAAACGAAAATGCGTTGACCGTTTCGGGTGTTTCCTTCACACCTTGCCACGGCGAAGGCGACAAAAGTTACGAAAATCCCGACTCTGTAGCTGTAACCATTAGCGACAAAACCGTTTACGTAACGCACTACAATCTCGATGTAAACTGCGGATGGCAGGACATCGATGTGCAGTGCCGCCTCTCCAACGACTCGGTTTATATAAAAGAAATAGAGATAACCCCTTTGCAGGCCAACTGCTCATGTGAGACAAACAACTCGTTCCAGATAAACGGTCTGCAGGGTGGAAGGACGTACACGCTTGTGATTGAATTCTGCTACCCGGCACCAATTTATAAGACGGTAATGCTATAGGGTGTTTTACAGTTGTAAGTTGAAAGTTGAAATCTGTTTGATAGGTAGTATGCCTTGCAGAAACCGCAGAGTGTTATTTGTTGGAAGTGAAAGAGTTTAGCACCAACCATTATAACCCCATACCACCAATCTCAGACCATGAACCCCAGACTAAAACCGTAATAGCCTGCCTTTCACATCGTTGACTATCCCTCGCTGACAGTCGAAAGTGAGGACACCGTTGACGAAAGTCTTTTCCACCTTGGCGTGGAAACGTGTGCCCTCCAGCGGCGACCAGCGGCATTTGTAGTATAGTGCGGCGTTGTCAACCACGGTCTCGGCGTTGAGGTCCACCAAAACGAGGTCGGCGTTGTATCCCTCGCGGACAAAGCCACGTTCTTCGATGCCGAACAGCTTGGCGGGATTGTGGCACATCTTTTCCACCACAGTTTCCAACGAAAAATATCCCTTCTTGTTAAGCTCAAGTGCCACAAGCAGAGAGTGTTGTATCGACGGCATTCCCGACACCGACTCGAAATAGGGTTTCATCTTCTCTTCGAGCAGATGTGGAGCATGGTCGGTGGCTATGGTGTCCAACAGGTCGTCGTTCAATGCTTTACGCAGGGCTTCGCGGTCGTCGGAAGATTTTACTGCGGGGTTGCAGCGTATGCGGTTGCCGAGGGTGGCATAGTCCTCGTCGCAGAACCACAGATGTGAAGGCGTAACTTCTGCGGTGATACGTTTGCCGTCGATACTCCCTTCGGAAAAGAGCGACAGCTCCTTGGCCGTTGTCACATGAGCCACATGCAGACGGCTGCCGAAGTGTTGCGCCAAGCCCACGGCCTTTTGCGTGGAGCGGTAGCAAGCCTCGTCGTCGCGGATAAAGGCGTGAGCCTCAGGAGGTACGGGGGCGTCGCTCCAGCGTTCTTTGGCCAAAGCGGTGCGTTCCGCAATACGCGCCTCGTCCTCGCAGTGTGCCACTATGGGTTTCTTGGCTGTTTGGAAAAGACGATCCAAGGCGGCATCATCGCTCACAAGCATATTGCCCGTGGATGAGCCGAGAAAAAGTTTCACGGCAGCGTATTTCGCTGTGTCGATGGCGTTTATCTCGTCGATGTTATCGTTGGTGGCACCCACCATAAAGCCGAAGTTACAGAGCGATTTGGCCGAAGCCATGGCGATTTTATCGTCGAGCAGAGCCTCGGTGGTGGTCTGCGGCTTGGTGTTGGGCATATCTATCACGGAAGTGACGCCGCCCGCCACGGCAGCGCAGCTCTCGGTGTGGAAGTCGGCCTTGTGGGTGAGGCCCGGGTCGCGGAAATGCACGTGGGTGTCGATAACGCCGGGCAGGAGGTGCTTGCCTTGGGCGTCGATGACAATAACGCCTTCGGTGGCGGGTATTTCGTCGGCAATTTTAGCAATGCGGCCGTTCTCAACCAGCACCGATTTCTTTTCGGTGTTGCCTTCGCTCACCACAAAAGCGTTTTTGATGAGGTAGCGGAAAGCGGTAATGCCGAACAAATCGGTGAAAACTGCCGTGTTTTGGGTGTTAATCTCGTTGTCTTTTATCAATCCTGCTAAAAGGGGCATAATTGTTGAGTTTCAATTGTTATTGAAAATAATGATATAATATATAATTATAACGATAAAAGTGTAAATATATTGTGCATACACAAGTACCGTCGGTTTCCTGATTTCAGGCTGGTAATGCTGCACATGGTATAAAAAAGAATAAATGTGTTAGCTCAATTAATATGTATAGTGACTATTTGACATCAATCAAACGATTTTTGTGAAAAAACGGTGGCACGTTGGGACGAATTGTGAAGAAAGCTCCAGTGAATGTTTCGATAGCGGAGCGGAGAACACTCATGCCACCCAAAAACTTTGTTTGTTTCGATTGCCCGAAAAGCGGATAAATAAAGCGTTTTTGAGCATTTTTATTTTTATTTTTTTTTCTAAAGAAAAGAAAGTATGAAATAAAAATCGTATTTTTGCATCATTGAACAAAAAAGGGAATAATATGAAAAAAAATGTTTTGCTATTCGTGATTATCTGCTTGGCAGTCGGGGCTTCGGCTCAGCGTATTCAGTTCCAAAAAGGGAAAAAAATAAATGCGCAAGTTACCGCCCAACCTCAACTTGTCCGTTTTTTGGAAGGCTCGGATTATAACCGTCTTTTTGTGGTTGAACCTGTTCTTAACCCTGCTAAAAAGACAGTGGCCGTAAAAGCGCGGATATGCGATATGAATTGGGAAAACCAATACGAAGTGAGATTGGACGACACGTGGCATAACAATATCGCGTCAGCATTCCGCAAAGGCTCCAAACTGCACTTGCTTTTGAGTTATGAAGACAATGATTCGGCGACACTAAGGCACGTCGAACTGAGTGCCGGCAATCTGAAGATTTTGTCGGACAACAAAATTATAAACAGGAGTTTTGATACTGACGAAAAGGGCAGCATAAAAGTGGCCGATTCTCCCGACGGCATGCGGCACTGCGCCGTTCTTGCCACTTGGAACAAGACAACAGGACAATCCGGTAGCGTGGCTTACCTTTATGACGATGATATGAACTTGCTATGGCAACGCGATATGAAATGGGGCGATGTTGCAGATGTGCTAGTTACCAACAAGGGTGAAGTGGTTACCGCAGCCCTCGGCTACTCCACAAGCGGCGAAAAAGAGTCCATATTTCGTTTCAACGTGGCCGACGAAAACGGTAGCCATTCAGGACAGTTGTTCGACAAGCCCGTATTGGGGAACTTGGCACTGCTAAACTACTCCGAGGGAAAAGTAACGGCAACGGCCCTTATGAGTGAAAGCACCCGCCGGTTCTCATTCTTGGGCATCAAAGACGATGACAAGTATTACACAGGCTTATATGCAATCTGTTTCGATATCAAGGGCAACAAACTTGTTTCCTCCGACAACCATTTCTTTACTCGCAACGAAATACGAACTTTCGAAAATGCCAAGGGAAATGACGATGTGGATACTGGTACCAACTTTCTCGGCGTTGTGGACTATTGCGCTACTCCCCAAGGAGGTGCTGTTTTGATAAACCGCTCATGGGTAATATTAAACCATGGACGAACCACCAATTTTGAGCTCTTTACTTGGGGAATGCTTCTGTTTCAGGTAAATATGGAAGGCAAAATAACCAGTGCTTCGCCTTTACGCCATGCCAATTGTAGGGTGGACTGGACTCCCGTGGTTGCCGACCTGTTCTATCACAACAACAAATTATACGTTGTAACCAACGAATCCAACAAGGAATCCGGTTCTTACAGCCCCAACAGCATAGCCAAACCTCCTGCATTGCTAAGGGTGAATTCCGCTCTCGCAATTTACACCGTAAAGCCTAATGGTAAGGTGTCGAAACAGATGGTTGAGAGGGACAAAAGAGCATTCCTGGGTTCACCGCTTTACAAATGCAGGTACGACAAGTTCTATTTCTTGTCGGGAAACTACATCTATCCTACCAAAATATGTTATATTACAATACCTTAAACGATGATAAGTGATGACATGCGGGTGCCGATTGCCCCATGCCGAAACTGTTTGTTCGAGTGTTCCTAAAATAATTTTTAATAATTATGAATTTTTCAAAAATAAATCGTATTTTTGCTTTTTCAAAACTATTACAAGTTGGAATTATTTATATTATTAATAACTAAAAATCATTTCATTATGAAAAAAACCATTACCCTTTTTCTGCTTTTTGCGGGATTGTGTATGCATGCCATGGCATACGATTTTATTTCAAACAATATTTATTACAAAATCACTGGGGCAAGCACTGCTAAAGTAACTTACGCTAGCAGTGCGACTTACAACAGCTATTCTGGTGCGGTAACCATCCCATCCACAGTAACTAACAATGGTATCACTTATACCGTGAACGAGATAGACTCGGCAGCTTTCGCCTTGTCCACAGGTTTAACATCGGTTACATTGCCCAACACTATCGTAAGAATCGACAGCTCGGCTTTTGTGATGTGTTCATCGTTGCAAAGCATCAACATTCCTGCTTCGGTGCGATACATAGGAAGTGCGGCTTTAAGCGGTACCAATATTCGTACCATCACTATTCCTGACAGTGTGCAGTTTATCGGCGGTGGTCAGTTCTATTTATGCAGCTCGTTGGTTTCAATAACCTATAATGCAATCAATGCCACTCATGGACGTTACTACGACGAAGATATTAATTATCCAGGCAGGTTCAGCTATCTGCCAAATATGGAAGGTTGTTCCAGCCTTACTACCGTTACCATCGGCAGCAACGTGCGCACAATTCCCCGTGCTTTCTTCGAAGGTGCACCCGCAATCAGATCCATCGTTATTCCCGACAGTGTGCGCACCATCGGTGACTCGGCCTTTTACGGATGCACCTCGTTGGCAAGTGTGCAGATAGGCAGTGGCGTAACAAGAATCGGCACTTATGCTTTTAACATGTGCGGCTTTACCTCTTTGAGCGTGCGCGCTGCCACACCTCCTACCTTGGGTAATTACGTTTTCAATGGTGTAAACAACACTATTCCCGTAACAGTTCCTTGCGCAAGTATCCGCATATATCGTGCCACCGCAGGTTGGAACTATTTCAGCAATATCACCGGCGGCTCGGCTTGCGAAGTTAATGTAAATGTCGTTATCAATCCCACCCAGGCTGCTTCTCCTACAGGAAACGGCCGTCACACCATAGGCGACACCGTTAGAATCGGCGCTATTGCCAACAGCGGTTATACTTTCGTTGACTGGAACGACGGTGTTACTGCAAATCCCAGAGATATCGTGGTTCTGAGCGACACCACTTTCACGGCTAATTTTTCGTCCGACAACGCTATTGCCGATGCAGAATTCAATGCGACGATAGTCATTGCCGGCAAAGGTATCATCACCGCACAGAATGTGAAGGGTGGCGAGTTCGCCATCTACGACCTCGGCGGCCGTTGCCTTCTCCGCAAGGATGTGGCCGAAGGCTCCGAACAGAGCTTCAGAGTTCCCGCTGCGGGAGTTTATGTGGTCCGCAACAACGGCGGCAGCGTGAAGATTGTGGTAAGATAGGGTTTTAACTCGGAACTCGGAACTCGGAATTGTTTCGTATCCGGCTCCGAATAGTAGATTTGAACAAATATATATTGCGGCGGTTTGCTGNNTTTTTTTATGCAAAAAATGACCTATAAGCCGTTTTACTTAACAATTCTCCGCCACGTTATTGAAACAGCCACTTGCCGTTTTTTGATCTTGATGCCTTTCGGCAGAAGCTTTTCGATTCCCTTGTCACGAATTTTAAGAACGAGTTGCCCAACCAAACGATTTTTGTTAAAAAATCGGTGGCGCGGTGGGCTGAACAGTTACCCGGGAAGCGTGGGCA
>DBXF01000078.1:11465-12856 GCA_002309295.1 Bacteroidales bacterium UBA1219
GGATTAACTGTTCTTGAACTTTTTTGTCTCTTTTTTCTTTCAAGAGAAAAAAGAGAGATGAAGAAAAAAGGTAGCACAAACATTGTTGTCCGATATGCATGCGTAAAAAAAAAGAGGATGCCGAAGCATCCTCTCCAATGAAAAATATTCACAAACAATTTACTTACAGCAATTTAGCCATTTTCTCTGTGAGATCGCAGATACGTGTGGAGTAACCACGTTCGTTGTCGTACCACGAAACCACTTTAACGAAGTTGTTGTCGAGAACCTGTGTGAGCTTGGAGTCGAAAATCGAGGAGTGTTTGTTGTCCACGATGTCGATGCTTACGAGGTTTTCTTCGCTGTATTCCAGAACGCCTTTCATAGGACCTTCGGCGGCTTTCTTCATAGCTGCGTTGATTTCCTCTTTGGTGACGTTTTTGGAGAGTTCCACTGTCAAATCAACAACAGATCCGTCGGGAGTGGGAACGCGCATTGCGAAACCGTCGAGTTTACCGGCCAGTTCGGGGAGCACCAAGCCAACAGCTTTGGCGGCACCGGTCTTGGTGGGGATTATCGAAACGGCGGCAGCACGGGCGCGACGCAGGTCGGAGTGCGGCAGGTCAAGGATTTTCTGGTCGTTGGTGTAGGAGTGAACGGTGTTCATCAATCCGCGAACGATACCGAAGTTGTCGTTCAGCACTTTGGCGATGGGAGCCAAGCAGTTGGTGGTGCACGATGCGTTGGAAACGAACTGCACGTCTTTGGTCAGCTTGTCGTCGTTAACACCCAGAACCACGGTGAGGTCCACATCTTCTTTCTTTTCCGAAGGAACAGTGAGGATGACCTTTTTGGCACCGGCGTTGATGTGTTTCATCATCTTCTCGCGGTTTTTGAAGATACCTGTGGATTCGATAACGATGTCAACACCAAGTTCTTTCCAAGGAAGGTTTTCGGGGTCTTTCTCGGCGTAGATGCGGATGCGTTTGCCGTCAACAACGAGGTATTCGCCGTCGGCTTTCACATCGCCCTGATATTTGCCGTGTACCGAGTCGTATTTCAACAAGTAAGCCAGAGTGTCGGCGCTTGTCAAATCGTTAATAGCTACTATGTCAACAGTGCCTCTGCTGAACAGTTCGCGGAAACTCATTCGGCCTATTCTACCGAAACCATTTATTGCAACTTTTGCCATATCTATCTGTTTTTTAAAATTTTATATATTACTGATTGGTGTTTTGTGTTTTGCAAATATATTAAATTGTTACGACATTGCAAAATTATTAACATTGTTTTTCTCGAAGGAGAAAAAACAATGAAATATTGCATTAATATTCAAGGAGTTGTCGTCTCAGCGAAGCATTCCGTTATTACGTTATAACGATAATTAGGTCTATAGGTCAAATTGCAGGATA
>DBXF01000087.1:0-236 GCA_002309295.1 Bacteroidales bacterium UBA1219
TCCTTGCAGTGGTTGCAGGCTATGCATCCGTGCATGGGTTTGGCACCAATCTCCACCAGCTCGGTGGCTATGCCGTTCTTTTCCAGTTGTTTGGCTGCCTCGGTGAGTGCCAAGTGGGTGTTGCCCTTGGTGCGCGGGCTGCCGTTGATAAGCAGTACTTTCATGTTTTTTAGTCGTTTTTCGTTGTTTTTGTCTATTATTGTCGAAGTGATGGGCGAGGCTATGGCAGCACCTGC
>DBXF01000087.1:278-403 GCA_002309295.1 Bacteroidales bacterium UBA1219
TTGATAAAGTCTCTTCTGTCCATAGTTTTGGTTTTGTTAATCTATTTCCTCCAACGCTCCTGTCTCGGAGTCAATGATAAAGCCCCGCACCGCTAAGTTCTTAGGCACCAGCGGGTGGGTTTTGA
>DBXF01000087.1:414-2725 GCA_002309295.1 Bacteroidales bacterium UBA1219
GTGTCCTTGAACCCCTCCAGCCAGTGGTCGAGGTCGATGCCGCATTTGCGTATGGTGTCGAGGGTGTCTTCGGCAACGCCGCGGGCAATCATCTCGTGGTGGAAATGTTCGTAGCTCATGTGGCAGGCGCCGCAGTGGGAGTGGGCTACCACCATAATCTCCTCAACGCCAAGCTCGTAGATAGCCACTATGAGGCTGCGCATGGCCGAGTCGAACGCAGATATTACCAGTCCGCCGGCGTTTTTGATGATTTTGGCGTCGCCGTTTTTCAGTCCGAGGGCGGCGGGCAGCAGTTCGGTAAGACGGGTGTCCATGCACGAAAGCACCGCCAGCTTTTTGTCGGGGTACTTGTCGGTGATATATTGTTCGTAACCCTTCCGGGCAACGAAACTGCGGTTGTAGTCGAGAATTTGGTCTATCATGGTTTTAAAAAGTGATTGTGTAACTATTTGTCAATTAGTCGATTCTTTCAGTAATCCATCATTTCTTTCTTGTCAAAGGTTGGAAACTGTTAAGAAAATGATTGTCGTCGCTATGGATATATATGCATTGTGTGGTATCTGCTGAAAAACAGAATGTTGTAATGTGTGTTTCGTCGTAAATGTACTCAATACAGTCGGTATTGCGATTTGTGCGGCGTGCGTACCCACGTATTCCTGAACTGTGAGTTGAAGATTCTACTAAGTTTTCAAAATTTTCAATTGTTTTGATATTGGATGGTTTATTTCTGCCGTTCTTTTTGCTTGGAGTTCTTTCAATATCATAAATAAAGCGTATCGAATCGTCAATGGCATCAAAAAGAACCAACCGCTCGTTCAATGTGTCATCGTGGTATTCATAAATAGCGTAGGCATATTCCTCTTCCCATCGTAGATATGAAGGACCGCAAAGCAGAACAATGCCGTTTGCGTTGACGTGATCCATTATTTTAATCAAGTCTTCTTCTGCAATGCCGTAACGTTCAACAAAGGCGTCGCTATGACCTGTCAAAGGGAATGAACGGGTGGTGTCAAATCTGGCACGAAACGTCCAGTGATTGGGCAGAGATCTGTCATAGCCAATAATACCTTTCTCACCATTTGCAAAATCCACAAACCAGGAATGAGATAAAGGCCCTACATAATAACTTATGGATTCGATTGGCTGCAAAGAAATTCCATCTACGGAATCCAGATAAATTGGTTCAGGGTGGTCGTTGTCGTTGTATGAGGTGCACGCTGTCATTATCGCACCAATCGCCAAAATAAGAATTAGTTTGTCCAATTTCATAATATAAAGGTGTTTAAAGATTTCGGTTGTAGTCGAGAATTTGGTCTATCATGGTTGGCTTTTGCTTATTCTAATCCGATAAAATCGCTTAATGGCTGAATATGAGCAATGTGTGTATATCGTTTTTTATGAAGTTCAATGGATTGGTCAAAAGTTATTGGCTGTGTCGCATCGAAATGAAGGACAGCATAGTATGGCGCGTTTTCGGCAGAAAAACCATTCTCTTGCAACGTTTCTGCGGTCCATATCTGAAATCCTTTTCTTGAAAGTTTAAATAACACAGGGTTGTCGCCATTGGTGTGAATACAAATATACCCTAAGCGTTCAAAACCTTCTTTTACCAACAAAGAACCTTTTGTGTCACCAATACGAACATAAGTAATCCCCGACGCCAAAGCTCTTTCACGATCGGTTGAACGCATGTGGTTGATTAGTACAGTCGTTTCTTCAGGAGTGTAACGCATCTTGTCAAAAAGAATCTTGCGTGTATTCTCGTCGTCTATAGCCTGACGTCGAAGCAATGATAATTCGCAGAATTGTTCATCTTGCTCAATGCCAATATATTTGCGTCCAAGAAGATTCGCTGCAATTCCAGTTGTGCCTGAGCCGCTGAACGGGTCAAGAATGGTGTCGCCTTTGTCGGTGGAAGCAAGAATGATTCTATAGAGTAGGCGTAAAGGCTTTTGTGTCGGATGCTTCCCTTGCTGCTTCTCCCACAAATTCACTGCCGGTATGCGCCAAACATCAGTCATTTGCCGACCGCCATTAAGGAGTTTCATCGTTTCGTAATTGAACTTATGGGGCTTTTTTTCATATTTGCGAGCCCAGATGATTAGCTCTGTTGAGAAATTGAAATATCTGCACGAGAGATTTGGTGGCGGGTCGGTCTTTTGCCAAGTGATGGTATTAAGCACTTTGTAACCTAATTCCTGCAAACATCGCATCACGACATGGATGTTATGATGTGTGCCACTTATCCAAATAGTGCCGTCGTCACGAAGTTTGGTACGACAAAGTGCGAGCCACTGGCGGTTGAATTCGT
>DBXF01000087.1:2784-51476 GCA_002309295.1 Bacteroidales bacterium UBA1219
ATGCCGCCGTTACTGAGAAAGTACGGTGGATCGGCAAAAATGGCATCAATGGAGTTGTCTTCTATTTCTGCCAGCCGTTTCATGCAATCGCCTTGCAAGATGGTGAAGTCGGGATAGTATGTGTTGTTTATCACTCTTGAGGAACAGGCAAGCCTAGTTTTTGTAAAGGAATATAGTTGAAATAATATTGACAACCAACGCTAATAATATAGTCCAACACGTCTTTGTATTTTGGATCGCGGAACCAATCATCAAGAACATAGATGTATTCGACCTCCATATTAAGTTGCGCCAATAATTTTTGGTATTGTTTTTTCTTGAAATCGCATGTCTGAAGTTTCTCATCAACACTCCCCGCTACTTCTTGATGTTTTACTTCTATGATGAACATAGTGTTGTTTACGATGACATAGATAGCATTGTCTGGTAATAGTTGCTTGGATAATATTTTCTTCCAGTCGACACCCTGCGATGCGAGAAATTTATAGAAAGAATGTTTTTTGAACACGTGGGCTACTATTTCATCTTTGTAAAATACATCGTTTCCATTAACGCTATAACCAGATTGTTGAGATAAAAAAGTTGTCAAATCAACTTTGCCTTCGTAAATTAATCCTGTGATGGTGTTTCCACCACCAGTGCCTCTTTTAATCATATTGTATAAATAATAAATTTTGTTTGGTTTCTAAATAGTTATGCACAAGTATTTCTTGTAGTTTGCCTCGCTTTTTGGGGTTGGCGTTTACGCTGCGAGATGCCCACACACGTTCAATAATGTATTGTGCATACAAATCATCAAAAAACATGTCGCTACAATCGGAGTTACTCAACATGAAATTATACCCAGCTGCCTCCACTTGGTCACAAAACTCTTTCAAACGACGTTGTGCGAAGTCGTTAAACGCCTCTTTGGCATAGTCATTAAAACTGCTTGTGTTGTTTAATGGACGGTACGGAGGATCAAAATAGAACAATGTGTTGCCTTTTGCATGTGCCAGCGTTTGCTGATAATCTCCTGTTAGGATTTCAACATTTTGCAACAATTCGCTGTCGGTATAAATTGTGTTAGGGTCGCAAATCGTTGGCGTTTCGTATCTTCCAAATGGTACATTGAAAAGACCTGCTTTGTTCACTCTGAATAATCCATTAAAGCATGTGCGATTGAGAAAAAAGAACAAAGTGGTGTTGTGTATGGGGTCCAAATTCTTTTTGTTAAACTCATCTCGCATAAGCAAAAAGAATTGTTTCCGCAAATCATTGGTTTTCAGTGCATAGTATTCCTTTTGGATTTCTTTTAGCGCATCAACTAATTGATCAGGGGATTCTTTCACAACTTTGTAACAAGTTGTAAGGTCCGCATTGATGTCGTTGATAATTGCTGACTTGATGTTGGAATGTGTTTGCAACATGTAGAAGAGCATGGCTCCTCCGCCTACAAAAGGCTCAATGTAAGTGACATTCTCCCAATTATCAAAGTCAGCTGGAAGCTTTGCTTCGAGTTGTTCGATGAGTTGGCTTTTTCCGCCCACCCATTTGATAAATGGTTTCGCTTTCATTTGTTATTATTTCTGATTATATATTATTGAATTTTCGTACCAATTTGTATAATAGCAATTATCATTATCGTCTGTACACAGACTTTCTATTTCTTCTTCTGTATAATCTTGATTCACACAATCATCCGAGCAATAATGAGAGCCATCCATGCAATAACCGACAATCATCGGTTTGTGGCAAACATCGCAAATGGTAAAACAATCCAAATGTTCACTTAATTCTTCCCAAAATAATTCATTGTCTTCTTGTTCTTTCAAGTCACAATTAAATTGTTCCTTTAATTCAAGATGACAAGCTATCTCGTCTTTTAAAAAATTATATATATCCTTGTTTTTCAAGTCTTTCATTGTGGGATTAGAATTGTTTTCTGCTTATATTGTTTTTGATTTATTGGCTAATTATAAACGTTTTTTGATTGTAAATATTGTTTTTGAGTTTAATTATTATCTGAATATCCGAAAATCTGAAAATCTGTCAATCTTTCCGCCCCCTCACCACAAAAATGCTCAGCTCGTAGAGCAGATAAATTGGCAGCGAGGTGATTAGTAGTGTAAAGGGGTCGCCGGTGGGGGTGATGATGGCGGCAAGCACGAGTATCACTACTATGGCGTGACGACGGAACTTGCGCATGAACTCCTTGGTGATGACGCCCAGCCTGCCCAAAAGCCAGCACAGCACGGGCAACTCGAACAGTATCCCCATCACTGCCGAAAGCGACATAAGTGTGGCGGTGTACGACTGCAGCGAGATGAAATTGTGCACCTCGTAGCTCACCTGATAGTTGAGCAGAAAACGGAAAGCGAAGGGGAACACTATGAAATAGCTCACCGCCACGCCTATCATGAACATAACGTATCCGCCCACCATCGCCCATGTGGTGTTTTTACGTTCGGCAGGGTAGAGACCCGGCGATACAAATTTGAAAATCAGGTAGATGGCAATGGGCAATGCGAGCAGCAGTCCGGCGTAGAACGACAGTTTGACGTGTGTCATGAACTGACGGCTCAGTTCGGTATTGATAAGCAGTATGTCGTTGTCGGCCGCACCGTCGGGACTGGCGCCGAGCCACTGCGGAAGCCTGTCGATAAAGCGGTAGGTTATAAAATCGCCGTCCTTGGGGGCGAGGATTATCGAAAACAGCAGGTCTTTGAAAACAAATCCCAATACGGAAAAAAGGCACACCGCTATGGCTATCTTTATCAGATAGTTGCGCAGTATGTCGAGATGCTCCCAAAAGCTGAAGTCTTGGTTGTCAGTCTTTTGGCTGTTGCTCATCGTTCTTGGCCGGAGCTTCGTTCTTTTCCTCGCCCGACGTCTCGTCGATGCCGTTCACGCCGTCCTTGAAATTCTTTACGCCTTTGCCCAGTCCGCGCATCAGTTCGGGAATCTTCTTCGCACCGAAGAGAAGCAGGATTACCAATGCAATAATTGCAATTTCCCAAAAGCCAAGTGAGCCGAATAAACAGAATACCATTTTTTATCTTTTTTGTTAGTGATTATACTTTTAACGGCGTTTCTGCGTTTTTATTATACTTTGCCGAATATTTTTTGTGCTTTTGGCAAAGATTTAATTTATTGATTGATAAACATATATTTGACATGATACGAAAAATTCACAATGGATGGAACGGCACTCCGGGCTACAACTGTTTCGGATGCTGTGCCACAAACCCCGAAGGTCTGCGCATGGAGTTCTTCGAGGACGGCGACGAGATTGTCTCTTTCTGGCAGCCCACGTCCAACAAACAGGGTTGGATAAACATATTGCACGGCGGCATTCAGGCCACCCTCGCCGACGAGATTGCCTCGTGGGTGGTGTTCCGCAAGCTGCAGACTTCGGGTGTTACAGCCCAGCTCAACGTGCGTTACCGCAAGTCCATCAACATCACCGACGGCAAGATAACCCTCCGCGCCAAGCTTCTGGGCCGTCGCCGCAACCTTGCCGACATCGAGGTGAAGATTTTCGACGCCCACGGCGAGCTGTGCACCGAAGTGGCGGTGGTCTATTTCACCTCCAACGAACAGCAAGCCAAGGAGATGGGATTCGTCCCGTTTGAACTGGAGGAATAGTTTGGATGTTCAGATATTCAGACTTTCAGATTTTCAGACAATCGGAATATCTGAAAATCTAATTGTCAATTGTACATTAAAAAAGTCGGCACTTTCGCACCGACTTTTTTAGTTATTCATCTAAAAACAAATTATCATTCTTTGTTCTTATAAACTGGCAGTTTGTAGCCGAGGGCGAAGATAAAGGCTTGGTTGTTGCCGCTGAAGGCCTTGCGTTCGCCTGTGCCTTCCATTTCTGAAAGGACATCTATCTCGTCGTACAGCACCATAAAGCCGTGGTCGTAGAAGAAATCGAAGGTGAAGTTGCGCCAATGCACGCCGATACCCACAATTGCGTTCACGTCCAGACGTCCCACTATGTCAAAAGCTTTGTTCTCGTGGTCGTAGTTCTCGGTGGGCTGCGGATATGTCGGTGCTACTTTGCGTTCGCGCTGGTCGCCCCAAAGTCCCACGCTGACGGCGGGTCCCACGTATGCGTGAACCACCAGCGGGTCTTTCCAGTAGGGTATCATCGGCATGGTGAACTGGAACGATGCCAGCACAGGCACTTGTGCGTACCACATGTCGAAAAAGCCTTCGCGTATAGCTCCTAAGGCGTAGCCGCTATAGGTCTGGGCGAAATATCCGCCGCGACGTATCAGCGAAACTCCCGACTGCAAATAGAAAGTGTTGCGCAGGTAGCTCTCGGTCTGACCGAAACCGTAGTTTATGTAGGCACTGAAATTGTATCCCACTATGCCCCGACGCATCAATATATCGTCGCTAATGCTTGCCGGTCCCATGCCGACGCGGAAACCAAAGTCGGTCCATTGTGCGTGGGCAAACGATGTGGCCAGGGTGAAGAGTATTATAAATACTTTTTTGTTCATCGAACTGTGTTTTGGTTTTATTTGATAAAAATCGAGTGCAAATATACGATTTTTCTTGCAATATTAAAATTTATTTTTTGTCTTTTAATAAATGCTTGTTGTTAATTTGTTGATATGTAAATAATTACAGCTTTCTAAAAATAAAATCTGTCATCAGGGTGTAGAGGTTCAGACGGGTATAACCGCCGTAAATGCTGTGGTTTTTGTTGGGATAAATCCTCATCTCGAACTGTTTGTTTGCGTTTTCGAGTGCCGAAATCATGTCGGCGGCGTTCTGGAAATGTACGTTGTCGTCGCCGGTGCCGTGGATTATCAAGTAATTGCCTTTCAGCTGTTTGACGAAGTTGAGGGGCGAGTTGTCGTCGTATCCGCTTGCGTTGTCCTGCGGACGTTGCAGAAAACGCTCGGTGTAGATGTTGTCGTAGTAGCGCCATGTGGTTACGGGTGCCACTGCGATGGCTGCCTTGAACACGTCGTTGCCTTTCAGTATGGCCAGCGACGACAGGTATCCGCCGAAACTCCATCCGAAGATGCCTATGCGGTCGGCATCCACCCACGATTTTTTGCCGAAATACTTGGCGGCTTCGATAACGTCGATGCATTCGAATTTGCCCAACTGCTTGTATGTCACTTTCTTGAACTCGGCTCCGCGACCGCCCGTGCCGCGCCCGTCAACGCACACCACTATATATCCGTGCTGCGCCAGCATGCGGTGCCAATAGTAGTCGCTGTAGCCGTAGCTGTTGGTAACCTGCTGGTGTCCGGGACCGCCGTAGACGTAGAAGAACACGGGGTACTGCTTGCTGCTGTCGAAATCGGCAGGCTTGATGATGTAATAGTTGAGGGTAACGTTCTCGCTTGTAGTCAGTTGTCCGAATTCCTTGGTCTCGTTGCCATATTCTTTCATGCGTTTTTTCAGCGAGGCGTTGTCTTCGAGCACCACCAGCTGTTTTCCTTTGCTGTCGTGGATAGTGTAACATGGAGGGTTGTTGGCGTTGCTGAAATTGCAGATGTAGTAGCGGCAGCCGTTGCTGAAATTGATGCGGTAGGTGCCGGCTTTGTCGCCGAGTTTCACTTTTTTCTTTCCTGCAAAGTCGATGGCGTAGAGTTCGGTGTTTATGGCCGAGCTTTCGTGCGAGGTGAAGTATATTTTCTTGCCTTTCTCATCGATGCCGCACACGTTGGCCACGTCGAATTTGCCCGTGGTAATCTGGCGCACCTGCTTGCCGCTCATGTCGTACATATATATATGGTTGTAGCCGTCCTTTTCGCTGTTGATGATGAAGTTTTTGCCGTCTTTCAGGAAAATCCATGTGTCGGGCACCTCAACGTAGGTGTTGTTTTCTTCGGTGTAAAGAGTTGAGATATTGCCTGTAGTGGCGTCGGCCAGAAGCAGTTCCATCTTGTTCTGCAATCGGTTCATGCGCATAAACGAAAGCACGTTGGGGTTTTGCGTCCATTTGATGCGCGGGATGTATTGGTCGTTCTCGCTGCCCACGTTGAGTTTCAGCGTTTTCTGACTCTGCAGGTCGTAGATCAGCACGTCGACCACTGAGTTGTCCTCGCCGGCTTTGGGGTATTTGAACGAGTAGTCCTCGGGGTAAAGCTCGCCCCACATCTGCATATTGTATTGTTTCACAGCACTTTCGTCGAAACGGTAGAAAGCAATTTTTTTGCTGTCGGGCGACCAGTAGAAACCTTTGGTGATGGAGAATTCCTCTTCGTAAACCCAGTCGGTGGTGCCGTTTATTATGTAGTTGAACTTGCCGTCGAAGGTAATCTGTTTCTCCTGCATCGACTCCAAGTCGCACACAAACAGGTTGTTGTCGCGTACAAAGGCGGTCTTTTTGCCGTCGGGCGAGAACTGGGTTAGACGCTGTTTGCCGTTCTCCGACAATTTCTTGCAGCTCTTGGTTTTGATGTCGTAAAGGTAGTAGTCCGACACTCCCGAATGACGGTAGATAGGCTCGAATCCCGACGAGAGCAGGAGGTGGGTCTCACTTTCGTCGAACTCGTACGACTCCACGCGTGGAAATTTGCTGTCAATGTCGGTAAATACGCATACCGACTCCACTTTTTCGCCGGTTTTGTACGAATATTTGTCAACGCTGTTGCGGGTAAGCACGCAGTAGTGTTCGCCGTCTTTCATCGAGTTGATCTCGCTTATGCCGCGGGCCGAAAAAGTTCCGCGTGCCCAAATGTCCTCCAAGGTGATTTGTTTCTGTGCGTAAGCCCCTGCAAAAGTAGCGGCGCCAAGCACCATTGCTAATAATATTTTTCTCATTATCGTAAAAAACTGTTTATTAGTGATATGCGTTAATAATGCGTTTGTTTAACAAAATGCAAATGTACGCAAAATAAATAAATAAAATTCTTTAAAATGTGTCGGAAACACAAAATCTCAGTAACCCCACACAAGGAACGCAGTGTGGGGGTGATAAAAAACGCTCTGAAAATCAGCGTCTCGGAGTGAAGAAAAAGCCAGTGGCTTTTTCGATAGCGAAGCGGAGAAAATAAAAAAACTTTACCTATTTTTTTAAAAAATATGCAGTCAAATAAATATTTTTTTCAATTCTTATTTTTTGTCCGCAATAAAAACAGAGGTGTCTCCGTTATACATTTTTCTTATAATAAAAGTACAAAACAAAAAACATTAAAAAGATGAAAAAAGGAGTTATTATTGCAATAGCCGTTGTGGCTGTGATAGTTCTTTCTGCTATTTCCATATACAATAGCATGGTAAAAATGGATGAAAATGTAACAGCTGCTTGGGCACAGGTGGAAACCCAGTATCAGCGTCGTGCCGACCTCATCCCGCAGTTGGTAAACGTGGTTAAAGGTGCCGCCGACTACGAACGCACCACCCTCGAAAGTGTTGTTGCCGCCCGTAGCAAAGCCACTTCCATTCGACTTACTGCCGACGACCTCACCGAAGAAAACTTAGCGAAATACCAGAAAGCGCAGGATGAACTCGGCGGCGCTCTCGGACGTCTTATCGCTATCAGCGAGGCTTATCCCGAACTCAAGGCCAACGAGAATTTCAAGGAATTGCAGGCCCAACTCGAAGGCACCGAGAACCGTATCGCCGTTGCCCGCAAGGATTTCAACGAAGCTGTGCAGAGCTACAATTCCTATATCCGCCGATTCCCCAAAAATATCTTTGCAGGAATGTTTGGCTTCAGCCAGAAAGCTTATTTCAAAGCCGCCGAAGGTGCTGAAAACGCTCCCGAAGTGTCTTTCGATTTCGGCAAATAATTGTTGACTGTCAGTAGTTTGAACGATGGGCTATTTTACCAAGGAACGTCAGCAGCAGATTGTTGATGCTATTCGCGAGGCTGAACTCAACACCTCGGGCGAAATCCGTGTGCACGTTGACAAGCGTTGCCGCAAGGATGTCCTCGACCGTGCCGTTGAGGTTTTCCACAAACTGAAGATGGAGCAGACGCGCGACCGCAACGGCGTTCTGCTCTATGTGGCTGTGGATTCGCACAAGACTGCCATCCTCGGCGACGAAGGCGTGAACGCCGTGGTGTCTCCCGATTTCTGGAACGGCATCATCGACAGTGCTGTGAAACAGTTCGCCAAGGGAGAGTACGCCGAAGGCATTGCCGAAGCCGTCACCGCCGTGGGCGAGGTGCTCAAACAGCATTTTCCATACCGCGACGACGACATCAACGAACTCCCCGACGAAATCAGCTTCGGCGACGATTAATCGTCAGTTGAAAATTGATAGTTGAAAGTTGAAATTCTCCTAGCCGCAAGCGGCTGAATTGCGTAGCAATCGTGAACACAAATGAAAATAAAACAAACAATGTGAACAAATCTAGTAAATCTCATAAATATTTTTCGCCGAAGGCGAAAGCAATTTACAAGATTTAAAGATTTCAATCAACGAAGTTGATTAGGTGAATATAATGAGCGAAGCGAACAAATCTACAAGATTTACAAAATCTCGCGAAGCGAAGCTGAGCAGGAAAAAATAGATTTACAGAGATACGAGATACCATGCCAAAAGATGTCCTTTTCAACAGGAATTACGTGCTGCTTTGCATCGCTAATTTCCTGTTTTTCTTTTCGTTCTACCTGATACTGCCCATCATGCCGCTCTATCTTAGCGAGCAGTTTGTGGCCGACAAAAGCGTCATCGGTATGGTGATAGCCTGCTATTCCGTCGCCACGCTGATAGTGAGGCCCTTTTCGGGACATATAATGGACGGCTACAACCGAAAGGCCGTTTATATCTTGGCTTTCTCGCTGTTCACCGCCGTCTTTGCGGGATATATCATTGCGCAGACGCTTCTGGCGTTGGTGCTGGTGCGTGTGCTTTACGGACTTACCTTCGGACTCACATCCGTGTCGAGCAACACCTTGGTGATAGACCTTGTGCCGTCGTCGCGGCGAGGGGAGGGGATAGGCTTTTTCGGCATCTCGTCGAATCTGGCCATGGCCCTAGGTCCTATGGTGGGACTGATGATGCACGGCAGGGTGGACTACCAGTGGATTTTCGTCATCTGCTTGGCAACCAGTCTTGTAGGAGTGATAATCGCGAGCCAGATCCACGCCCGTTACCGTCCTCCGCTGATTCGTCCTAAAGTCTCCATAGACCGTTTCATACTTTTGAAAGGCATCCCCGGCGGGGTGGCGTACATACTCATCGCCTTCCCTTACGGACAGATTTCCAACTACATAGCAATGTATATCGGAGAAACTGGCGTTGCTCTGAGCGGTGGCATGTTTTTTGTGCTTTACGCCGTGGGGCTGATACTTTCGCGGCTGTATGCCGGCAAGATGGTGGACCGCGGCCGAAAGCCACAGACCGTTGTGCTGGGCATAGCGTTGCTTCTTGTGGGTATAGGACTGCTGGCCGCCCTGCGCTTCCTAGGCGTTGCAGGTGTCGAGTTGGGCAAATGGCTGCTTATAGCCACGGCAGTGATGTGCGGAGCGGGCTACGGCACCATTTTCACCTCGTTCAACACCATGTTCATCGACCTTGCCCACCACAACCAGCGCGGTTCCGCCACCGCCACCTACCTCACGGCCTGGGATTTGGGGCTGGGACTTGGCGTGTTCGCCGGCGGAGCCTTGGCCGAGCGTTTCTCGTTCAGTTTCGGCTATTGTGTCGCCGACCTCGTGCTGCTGCTCGGACTGCTGTACTTCGTCTCCGTCGTAGTGCCGCATTATAAAAAGAACGTCGTCGAAAGTTGAAAGTTGAAAAATAAACAATTAACAATTGACAATGAACAATGATTTTTAGATATTCAGACATTCTGGTAATCCGAAAATCTGTTCATCCGAAAGTCTGAAAATCTTTTTCAACTTTCAAAAAAAAATCGTATATTTGTAGTTTGTTTTTTCTGCGGAAAAAGCAATGAAATTATTATGTAACTTATTAAAAAATAGAAATTTAGACATATTTAATGGCAAACTTTTTACAAAAACTTTTTGGAAATAAGTCGCAACGCGACCTTAAAGAGGTGATGCCTTTGGTAAACAAAGCAAAAGAGGCATACGAAAAAATAAAACTCCTTAGCAACGACGAACTGCGCGCAAAGACCATCGAATTCCGCGCCAAAATACAGAAGGCTATAGAGGCTGAAGAGACAGAACTGGCACAGCTCCGCGCCCGTATCGACGAGGAATACGACATGCCTGTGGATGAGAAACAGGAACTCTACAAACGTATTGAAGAGCTGGAGAAACAGTCGTACGACAAGACGCAGGACATTCTCCTTGAAATACTCCCCGAAGCTTTTGCAGTGGTGAAGGACACCGCCCGCCGTTTCGCCGAAAACGAGGAGGTGGAGGTCACCGCCACCGACCGCGACCGCGACATCTCGGCCTACCGCGACAGCGTGAACATCCGCGACGACAGGGCTTACTACAAAAACACTTGGTCCGCAGGTGGCAATATGATTACTTGGGACATGGTGCACTACGACGTGCAACTGATAGGCGGTATCGTCCTGCACAACGGTAAGATCGCCGAGATGGCCACCGGTGAAGGTAAGACCCTCGTGGCTACGCTGCCCGTTTACCTCAACGCACTGCCCGGCAAAGGCGTGCATGTGGTTACCGTGAACGACTACCTTGCCAAACGTGACTCCGAATGGATGGGTATGCTCTTCGAGTTCCATGGTCTGAAAGTGGACTGCATCGACAAATACGAGCCGCACTCCGAAGAACGTAAGAACGCCTATCTGGCCGACATCACCTACGGTACCAACAANNTTCGACTACCTGCGCGACAATATGAGCCGCAACCCCGACGAGCTGGTGCAGCGTTCGCACAACTACGCCATCGTCGACGAGGTGGACTCCGTGCTTATCGACGACGCACGTACGCCTCTTATTATCTCCGGTCCCACGCCCAAAGGCGACGACCAGGAGTTCGACCGCTACAAACCCATCATCGAGAAACTGTACAACGCCCAGCGCACCCTCGTTACCCAGTATCTGGCCGAAGCCAAGAAACTGCTCACCTCGGGCAAACCCGAGGACGAGAAACTCGGTGGCGAACAGCTGTTGCGCGCTCACCGCGGTCTGCCCAAGAACAAAGCCCTCATCAAATTCCTCAGTGAACAGGGCATGAAAGCCATATTGCTCAAGACCGAGAATTTCTACATGCAGGAGCAGAGCAAGAACATGCACATCATCGACGACGAGCTTTATTTCGTCATCGACGAGAAACAGCATACCAACGACATCACCGAAAAAGGTATGGCCTTCCTCGCCTCGATGGGCGAAGACCCCAAATTCTACCAGCTCCCCGACGTGGGCTCTCAGATGGCTGAACTGGAGAAAGAAGAACTCTCCAAAGAGGAGAAACTAGCGCGCAAGGACGAGATTATGAAGAACTTCGCCGCCCAGAGCGACCGCGTACACACTGTGAATCAGCTGCTTAAAGCCTACACCCTTTTCGAGAAAGATGTGGAATATGTGGTTATCGAAAACAAGGTGAAAATCGTTGACGAGCAGACAGGCCGTATTATGGAAGGCCGCCGCTACTCCGACGGTCTGCACCAGGCCATCGAAGCCAAGGAGAACGTGAAAGTGGAGGCAGCCACCCAGACCTACGCCACCATCACCCTGCAGAACTATTTCCGTATGTACAAAAAGCTGGCAGGTATGACAGGTACCGCCGAAACGGAAGCAGGAGAGTTCTGGAATATCTACAAACTCGATGTGGTGGTGATACCCACCAACAAACCCGTTATCCGCAACGATATGGAGGACTTGGTTTACAAGACCAAACGTGAGAAATATCAGGCAGTTATCAACGAAATCGAGCGTATGCGCGAGGCCGGACGTCCTGTCCTTGTGGGTACCACCTCGGTGGAAGTATCTGAATTGCTGAGCAAGATGCTGAAAATGCGTCATATACCCCATAACGTTCTGAACGCTAAGCTGCACAAGAAAGAGGCCGACATCGTGGCCGAAGCCGGTTACGCAGGCACCGTTACCATAGCCACCAACATGGCAGGTCGTGGTACCGATATCAAGCTTAAGGAAGGCGTGAAAGAGGCAGGCGGTTTGGCTATCATAGGCACCGAACGTCACGAGAGCCGTCGTGTGGACCGCCAGCTGCGCGGTCGTGCCGGCCGTCAGGGCGACCCGGGTAGCTCACTGTTCTTCGTATCCCTCGAAGATAACCTGATGCGTCTGTTCGGCTCCGAACGTATCGCCTCCATCATGGACCGTATGGGACTGCAGGAGGGCGAAGTTATCCAACACCGCATGATTACCAAATCCATCGAGCGAGCTCAGAAAAAAGTGGAGGAGAACAACTTTGGTATTCGTAAACGTCTGTTGGAATACGACGACGTGATGAACAACCAGCGTACCGTTATCTACACCAAACGTCGCAACGCCCTTTACGGCGACCGCCTGAGCATCGACATTTCCAATATGTTCTATGACACCTGCGAGATGCTGTATGACCAGCTGCGCGAGACCGGCGACAAAGAGGAATTCGACATGGAGATACTTCGTGTGTTCGGAATGGAACTGCCCTTCAGCGAACAGGAACTTCTCGACGGACGTCGCAACGAGATGGTGGAGAAAATCTACGACCACGTGTATGGCAACTACAAAGAACGGATGCAACGTTTGGCCGATTTGGCTTTCCCGTTCATCAAAAACGTGTACGAGAATACCCGCTACGAAAATGTGGCTTTCCCCATTACCGATGGCAAAAAGACCATGAACGTGGTAACTCCCGTTAAGAAATCGTACGAGAACAAAGGTCGCGAGATTGCTCTGTCCATAGAGAAAAACATCACCCTCGCCATCATCGACGAGCAGTGGAAAGAGCACCTTCGCGAACTCGACGACCTGAAACAGTCGGTGCAGAACGCCACTTACGAACAGAAAGACCCGCTGTTGATCTACAAATTCGAGTCGTTTAACCTCTTCGAGAAAATGCTGCTTAGCATCAACCGCGAGATTTCGTCGTTCCTCAGCCGTGCTTCGTTGCCAGTGCGCGAGGATGCCAATATGCGCGAGGCACAGAAACCCACCAACGACGACCGCAACCTGAAGACCAGCCGCGAGGACGAAGTGCTTAAACAACGTACTTCGGAACCTCAAAAGACTCAGCCCGTGCGCGTGGAGAAAAAAGTGGGACGCAACGACCCCTGTCCCTGCGGCAGCGGCAAGAAATACAAACAATGTCACGGCAAAAACGAAGTTCTCTAATAGTTTGACAATTTAAAAGATACTTATATGAAAAAAATTCTGATAATAGCATTCTGCACATTGCTGGCAACGGCGTCGCTATTTGCGCAAGGCAAAAAGAAAGCCAACACTGTTGATATCACCGTTAAGGCAAACAACAACGAGGTGTTCAATGTGTATCTCGATGGCAAGCAAAAAAGCGATAAAGCAAGTAGTAAATACGAAATTAAAGGACTGCAGCCCAATAAGATGTACGACCTAGAAGTGTATCTTGAAGAGCCAATTAAGTACATTTCCGGTGTTGATTTGGAACTCAGTGCCGGTCGTTACGAGCTTATCGTTTTTTGCGACCCCGCTACGAAATCCGCCGAAATACTTTTTGCCAACGACGGTAAGGATTTGAACGATTCCGAGAACAACGCTCAGCTCTGTACCGAAGACGACATGACAAAAATTATGGAGATGTTCAAAATCGAACTTTTCGACGACACACGTCTGCATTTCGTGAAGACCACTCTGAAAGGTGGCAAACTCGTCAATATGGAACAGACACGCCGTATCGCCACTGCGTTTTCCTACGACAAGGCTCGTGTGAAATTCCTGAAATACGCCTACGACTATTGCACCGAAAACGAAAACTACAGTGTGTTGGAGTCGTTGCTTACCGACAGTTCGGCAAAGGAAGAGTTCAACAAATTCCTGCAGTCGAAATGAAAACAGCGTAAGAAATAACAACTTTTGACAACAAAATAATATTAATCACAAAAATATACCAAAGATGAGAAAAATTTTAATTTCAGCCCTTTGTGCTATGTTGGCAGTGTCGTCGCTTTCGGCACAGAAACACAACTATAGCAACGCACGAAACAACAAAGTCATGCATAAAAATGTGGAACTCACCGTTTACGCTGCCGGCAACGAGCGATTCACCGTTTATATCGACGGACTTCCGCAGAGCACACGTAGCGGTTCGCGTTTCACCATTGTAGATATCGAGCCCAACATTACCCACGACGTGGCCGTTGTTGTGGAACGCCCGATTCGTTATCTGCTTTATACAGAGATTAATATGCCTGCCGGCAAGTATGATATGGAGGTTTATGCCGATATGCGTGGCAAATACGCCGAGTTGTATTTCACCAACGAACGTCCCAACCGTCAAGGCAACTACACTTTCAACCGATTCCATTTTGGCGACTATGGTGTAGGCCATGGTTACGGCACACATCCAACTCCTCCGACTCCTCCGACTCCTCCGACTCCTCCAACTCCTCCAACTCCCCCTACACCTCCCGTACCGCAGTACTGCAGCGAGGCCGACATGTCGATTATCTTATCCCAAATTTCGCAGGAGCCTTTCGACGACACCCGTCTCAACTATCTGAAAACTGTTACCATCTCCAAGCAGCCCTTCACCACTGAACAAATCAGACGTATTGCCTCGAAATTTACTTTCGACAACAAACGTATGGAGTATGTGAAATACTCTTTCAGATATTGCTACGACGTGGATAACTATTTCACCCTCACCGATTTGTTTGTACACAAGTCGGATAAGGAAAAGCTGATGAAATTTATTCAGGACAATCTCAGATAATAATAGTTTTTCATGATGACAAAAAATCCCGACCGTAAGGCCGGGATTTTTTGTTTGGCTTATATATAGAAATTCCGCCAACTCTGTTTCATGTAGCATCGCCTAATGTTCTCCGGTGTCCACTCCATGGCGGTGTCTGTGGTCTTTTGTTGTGAAACGGCGAACATCATCACGTTGCAGTGGCCGAGTTCGAAGTCTATCCATCCGCAGAGCAGGTTGTCGGCCTTGTCGGGGGCGAGAGCGTTGCTGCCGAGACGGTGAAGCATCTCGCAGTCAAGCTGTTGGAATATGAAAGTGGAACTTTCGCCCTGAATCTTGTGACGTATGGCAATTTCGCCTGTAACGATGTTGGCCAAAGTGTAAACGAACACCGACGGGCTGGGGAAGTAGTTGTCGGCCTCCTGTATGGTGGTCTGGTAACGGCGGTCGGTGTCGAGCGAGGAGCATGAGTTGAGGCACAGAACGGCCCAATCCTTCTTCGGCTCTTCGGGCGTGGTGCCCAGCTGTCGCATCAGCAGTTCGCTGGCAAGGAAACCGAATTTGCACATCGTGTCCATCTTGAAAAACTTGGGGTATTGTATGCCCAGATGCCTGTAAATGCTGCCGGCCCAAGCACTTGCGTCACCCTCGTCGTTGGGTATAAGGCATTGGCCGTCCAATAGAACCTGACTGTCGTCGATTTTGCAGTATGAGTTGATGTAAGCCATTGTATGTCAGTTGTATATTGTAACATCTAAAAATACGAAAAACACGAAAGTTTTTGTCCTTTTAGATTTAAATATCAAGTCTATTATTCAGTTTTTATTTGTTGAAGGAATCTGTTGAATCCGTGAAATCTGTGTTCAATTATAATTTTACTTTGAAATGTATTGCCGCATTGCTGCCGCCGAATCCCGAAATGAGTTTGATGAAACTCTCGCCGTGGGCGGTTTGTTTCTCTGTGCATACCGTAATTGGCTGGGCTACACCTAAGTTGCAGTGGCCTTTGGTGGGCAGCACAGTGCTGTTTTTCAGCGCTTGGTGCGACATTATCGTCTCCAGCACTCCTGCCGCTCCGAGTGTGTGTCCGAAATAGCCTTTCAGGCTGTTGGTGGGCGTTTTCGAAAGGCCGGAACGGAAGATTGCCCACGATTCCATGTCGTCGTTGTAGGGGGTGGCGGTGCCGTGGGCGTTGATGAAAGCCAGCTTGCTGCGGTCGTAGCCGGCAAGGGCTTTCTCTATGGCGTTGTGCAGACCTTCGCCGGTGCGCGAGGGTCCGGAGATGTGGTTAGCGTCGTTGCAGTTGGCGCTGTTACAATAGATTAACGTGCCTTGGGGCAGTGAGTCCTCGTCGCCTTTGCCGAACACTATGCAGGCAGCGCCTTCGCCGAGGTTGAGGCCGATGCGGTCCTTGTCGAAAGGCATACAACGCTCTGGCGACAGGGCTTTGAACGACTGGAATCCCGAAATGATGAACTTCGAAAGCATCTCGGCTCCCACCACCACGGCGTAGTCGCAGAGTCCGTTCTGCAGAAATGCCATGGCCGTGTGCTGTGCCGACACGCCGGAGATGCAGGCGTTGCTTGCCACTATGGGGGTGTTTTTGTTGCCGAAATGCTGTGCTATCAGCTGTGCCGACCGCCACAGGTAAACACGCTCTGTTTCAAAACCTTGCAGGTCCTCGAGCAGATGCACGTTGCCTTTGGTGGTGGATACTACGAACAGAACTCTGTCCGAGGCTGGGTCTATGCCCGCACGGCGTATGGCTTCGCTTGCGGCTATGATGGCGATCTTCTCGAAAGGGGTGTAGCGGGTGTTGTCGGCAGGGCAGGAGAGGGCGAAAGTCTCGTCGATCCAATCGCGTTCGAACAGCGATCCGAAGAAAGGTTCGGGCAGACCGAAGGTGCCTTCGTGCAGACGTGCCACGGAATTGCCCTCGGCAACGGCGCGGAAGACGTTCTCGCTGCCAAAGCCGAGCGGTGCCGCAATGCAGTCGCCCATGCTGTAGATTACTGTATTCCGTTCATTTGTTTCCATTCGTTCATAAAGTCTGGTAAAGTCCACAGTAACTGATAGTTGGTGTCGAGAAAGACCTGCGTGGTGGTGGCTGTGAGTGCCAGCTCGCCGGTGGTGAGGTTGTATATCTCGTAGTCGAAAACCAGCTTGGCGGCTTCGGTGTTGCGGTATTTGATGACAATTTTGGCTTTGTCGCGGTATTTCAGCGGCGTTTTGTAGTGTAGCTGTATATCGACGAGTGGGGCGTAATAGCCTCTTTCATAGATATATAGGTATTCCAACTTGTATTTTTTGCCGAAAGCCTCGCGGGCGTCCTCGAGGTAAAGCACGTAGGAGCCGTGCCAAACGATGTTCATCGAGTCCACCTCGCTGAAACGTATCTCTATCTCTTTCTCGGCTTGCAGTGTTACTTGTTCGTTCATAAAGTGTTATGTTATATCAGGGCCACTTTTATCTCGCCTGTGGCTATCACTTGGCCGTTACAGGTGCTTTTGGCGTTGAGTATCGACATATCGCCGAAATCGCTCAGCACTGTCGAAATTTCGGTGGTGACAGTGTCGCCGATTTTCGGACGGCCTTGTATCTCAAGGTCTTTGATGCCGCCTATTACGCCTATGCGCACCGACTGCATCTTGCGGTGTATGGCAAGGTAGCCGATACGTGCGGCACACGACTGGGCGATGTTTTCTATCACCCCGCCTTCGAGCAGAGTGTCGCCTTCGAGCAGAAGATTGTCCTGCCTCACCTCGAAAGTGGTCTTGCAGTAATCCTCGTTGCAGGTTACGATGTTGTCCACCATTACAAAGGGCGGACGTTGTGGAATGTAGTCTAATATGGTGTATTCCATGTAGTTATTTCTTTTTGCAGACCATCAGGCAGTGACCTGTGCCGAGTCCGTCGTGTATAGCTTCGACGGTAAGTCCGGCCGTCTCCACGCAACGGATCATGTCGTGGGAGTAGTACATCTTGCTGTTGCCGTTGGCCATGGCCGTAAAATAGAGGCTTATCTGCGTCAGGCAGTACGACGAGGTCTCGAAACGCTGGCGGTCCCAGAACGGCTCGTTGATGTACAGTCGGCTGTGGCTGTCCATGCTCTTGGCGGCGCGCGACACTATGCTTATTATCTCCTTTTCGGAGAAGCAGTCGAGGAACTGGCTCATCCAGATGGCGTCGAAACCGGTGGGGAAAGGCACGCTGTCATCCAAAAGGTTGGCGCCGTGACCGTGGATGCGGTCCTCGCCTTTGCTGCCCGCCACGGCTTTGCGCATAAGCTCCAGCTGTTGAGGAAGGTCCATGATGGTAACGTTTACCTTGTCGTTGAATTCCACGCATTTCTGTGCAAAACGGCCGGTGTTGCCGCCCACGTCGAGCAGGGTGGAGGTGCCGTTGCCGAACACTATGTTGAGGGCTTCCTCGAAAGAGCAGTCGCTGTAGTAGTGGTCGAAACCGAACCAGCTATTCTGCACCTGCGGCGGCAGCTGCGACAAGCCTTCGTATATCGTGGGCCAGTTGCCGAACACCTTAAGGCCTTCGGGCTTGCCGTTGATGATGGACTCTTCGAGATTGAACAGTCCTAAGTAATTGACGTCGTGGTTAAAGTCCATATTCACGCGCACCATGTCGTCGTGGATAAGGAACCATCCTGCTTTGGCAAGGAAAAAGCGGCCGTCCTTGAGCAGCACGGTGCCGGAGGTCAGCGACGACTCCATGAGGCACTGCACGCCGTAGCGGCTCAGCTTGCTTTTTTCGGTTATCTCTTCGAGGGTGAGGCCGCCGGGGTTATCGTCAAGCATCTGGAAAATGCCGAATTTCACCATCAGGCGTGCCACCTGAAACACCACCGGACCGAAGGCTATCTCCTGTGCAAGACGTTGTGCTGCAAGGGCTTTGCGGTCTTTGGCGTAGATTTCTTTTTGCGGACTGTTAAGTTCCATATTATGTCTTTTTTTATTTGTTTTCCCCCACACTTACGTGTGGGGTTACTGATAGTGGGCTATCTCCGATAGCCTTCATGTATTTAATTATTTACATTATCATTTTTCCAAAAATCGAAGTAGTTGAACCACTGGTTGGGGTAGCGTCGCAGCACGGTTTCCATCTTTTCGGCGAACTGCCGTGCCAGCTGATTGGCTTGCTCGCGTGCGTTGAGACTGCTGTCGGCGGTGAGAGGGTAGAGGAATCCGCGGTAGCGTGTGCCGCCGTCCTTCATTATAAACAGGGCGAGCATCGGTATGCCGAGTTGCACCGCCATGCGGAACGTGCCTGCCGGGAACATGGCCTCCTTGCCGAAGAAAGGCACTGCAAAGCCTTTCTCGCTGCCGAACATACGGTCGCACAGCTCGGTGACAATCTCGCCGTTTTCGAGAGCTTCTTTTACGGCAAACACGTGCGAAATACTGTCGGTGACGGGGATTAGGTTGATGTTGGAATGCTCCGACGATTTCTCCCTCTGCACCTTCAGTTGCGTGGATTCGCCGCCGAAGATGATGCCGTTGACACGTTTGCGATCCTGCACCAGACAGTGTCCCACCAGCTCGAAATTGCCTATGTGCGCGCTGGCGAGGATAAAGCCGCCATCGCCTTCGAGCAGACGGTTGAAATGCTCGATGTTCTCCACATCCACAATCTTGAACTGCCGTGTGTTCTCGGCCATTATGGCAAATTTGTCGAGCACCACCTTGCCGAAAACGAGGTAGTTGGCAAAGACACGCCAAAAGGATTTCCATGCCGAAAAGCCTTGCCGCCGCCTGAAGTAACGGTAGATGTTCTTTCGTGGTTTGAAGTCGAAAAGCACGTAGAAAGGGGTAATGAAGTATAGGGTGATGTACAATATCCTGACAGGGATATGTCGCAGCACCGCAAACAAAAAGCCCTGGCCGAATTTACCTCCGCCAGTCTTTCCTTCCCACTGCTTGGTAGCCACTTTTTACTGGAGTTTGGATTCTATGTAGTCGTAGAATTGCGACAGAGTGCGCACCTCTTTCATCTCTTCGGGCTTGATTTTGAAGCCGAAATGCTGCTCCACAATCACCACGATATCCACAAAATCGAGGCTGTCGATGCCCAAATCCTCTATCAAACGGGCGTCGTCCTTTATCGCATCTTTCTCAATTTCAATTTCTTCAACAAGAAATGTGTTTACAATTTCTATTATTTCCTCTCTTGTCATCTGTAGTTTTTATTATAAGTTTTAACTCAGTTTCAAAACTGCAAAGATACGAAAAAAAAGTGAATTTTCGAGGCTGTTTGGTGAAATTGTTTAAAAATTGTTTCTGAGTTGCGACGGAAGGCAATTGCCTTCAACAACATTGTGAACTTTTACACTTTATGAAAGATTACATATAATCTCACATTTACCAATAAGCTATGTTTAACGTATTAACTATAGATTTGGCTAATGATAGACCTTCTCCTGTATTTAATACTCTTATTACGTCATTTGAAAAGAAAAATAATCCGTATACAGAGAAAACATATAATAAACAATAAATACCATATCTGCACTTAAGAGAGATGGATTTATTTTGTATTTCTTTGTAAGTTATTTCCCAACTGTTGTTGCGTTTAAAATATAGAAATGATATCAGACCCATCATACAACAAAAAATAAACATGATGTTTGATACAATTTCATACACATCATAGTTTCGAATAAAAAAAATGCTGAAAACATTAATCACCGTATAAAGAATTACTGCTAAGGTCATACCCACAAGTATACTTGGGCCATAATAGCAGTATTCATCGGTGCCTCCGCCGAATAAATCAACTTTCTTGTTAAACCATGAGATATAATAAAATAAATACTTATTAAGCATTAATCATTCTCTATAAAAATCCTCTGCTGCAAGAAAACAATCAGCGGGTTACCGTGAAAGAGATATGTGTGTCGTACAGAGACACATACAGCTTCCCGTCGTTGCCGAGTGCGAACCAGCTGGGGGCGGTGGCAACTCTGATATGCTGTTTCTGAACGCCAGTGAAACGGTTTAAGACATTCACAAAGTCGGGCTTGCCGGTGCCGCCGTAACCGCAGACGATGGAGTTGTCTATTATCAGGAAATTGTTCGAGTTGCATGTGTTGGGCTTGCTCACCCACACTGTCTCGTCGGTGCGTGTGTCGATAGCCACAATGTAGCAGTTCTGTCCGCCGTCGAAGCCGTCGAGGCCCCCGATGCTGAAATAGAGTATGCCGTCTTTAACAACAGCCCAGCCCACCGACTGCCTGTCGATTTCGGCTTTGCGGTTCTTGGGTGGGAAGGTCATATTCGATGTGTTGTAAACCTTTTTCACGTCTTTTGTCGGATCGACGAGCATTATCAGGTGCGGGTCCCTGCCGCGGCGCGAGATGTCTTTCTCCGACTCTCCCCAAGGTAAGGGCTCCGTGCCGGGGGCGCGTCCATAGATAGCCACGGGATAGTCGCCGTCGTAGAAAACGTCGTTCAAAATCCATTGTTCGCTGTAGGTTTCCGGCACTATGTCGGGAATGCTGTAGTCCTTGTCGTCCCAGCCGAGGGTCGGGTGACCTATGATGTTGCCGAGTTTCAGTTCGGGCAGGGCAAGGGCGTTGTAGTCGTCCAAACTCTTCGAAAACTTGGTTTTGGTAAGTGTAACGGTTTTCTTTTTGTTGGCGGTGGAATTGACCAAAGTCTGGCCATTGAAATTTTCCACCTTCACGGGTGAAATTGTCGTGGTGTGCTCCACACCGTTCAAGGTGTAGTTCTGTGCCTGTGCACCGACAAAAACTGTCAGTAATGCTGCGATGATTGTTGTTTTTTTCATATCTATTGTGTTTTAAATGGTTAGTTTTAAATCTTTTTGATTACCAGTGCGCTGTTGGTGCCGCCGAAACCGAAGGAGTTGGAGAGGTAGATGTCGATGTTCTTTTCGAGGGTTTTGTTTACGATGTTAAGGTTTTTCGAGTGTTCGTCGGGTTCTTCGAAATTGATGTTGGGGGCCACAAAGGAGCGTTGCATCATCAGTGTGGAATACACTATCTCGCTGGCTCCTGCCATCCAGCACTCGTGTCCGGTCATCGATTTTGTGGAGCTGATGGGAGGTCTCACGCTGCCGAAAAGCTGGTCGAGGGCCATTGCCTCGAAGGCGTCGCCTTGCGGTGTAGAGGTGGCGTGGGCGTTCACGTAGTCGATGTCTTTCACTGCCACGCCGGCGTCTTTCATGGCGCGTTCCATGGCTGTCTGGCATCCGAGGTCGCTGGGTTGCGATATGTTGGCTCCATTGGAGGAGAAGCCGTAGCCTGCCACTTCGGCAATGATGGGTGCGCCGCGACGCACGGCATGGTCATAGTCTTCGAGTATCACCGTTGCTGCGCCGCCGCTGGGCACCAGTCCGTCGCGCGACTTGTCGAAAGGTCGCGAGGCTTTTGTGGGGTCGTCGGTACGCATGGAGAAAGTGCTTATGCCGTCGAAACTGCCCATGGAGAGGTAGTTCACTTCCTGCGCTCCGCCGCAGATAACGATGTCCTGCAGACCTTGGCGGATAAACATCAGTCCCAGACCTATGGCGTGCGAGCCGCTGGCACAGGCTGCGCTGATGGTCATATTGATGCCGCGCAACTTGAAAATGGTGCTGAGGTTCATCGTCACGGTGCTGTTCATCGAGCGGAAGATGCCGCCGGAGCCTATCAGGGTGGTGTCGTGTTTTTCCATGGCTGTTGTGTGGCTTTGTATCACGGCTTCGGCCGACGAGTCGTTGCCGTAGAGCACTCCCACCTCGTTTTTCTCGAGGTAGTCCATGTCGATGCCGGCGTTTGCCAGTGCCTCGCGCGTTGCCATAAAGGCGTATTCGCCCTGTTCGGGCAGACACACACGCGAGCGGCGGTCGAGCAGTGGCTTCAGCTCGGGACGTGCCACAATGCCCGTCAATGGCGAGCGGTAGCCGTATTCGATACGTTTTTCTTCGATGCCTATGCCCGATTTGCCTTTGTATAATGATTCGGCCACCTCATCGAGGTTTTTGCCGAGGCACGACCAGATGCCCATGCCTGTTATAACTACTTTTCTCATGTGTAAAGTCCTCCGTTTATTGAGATTACGTTGCCGGTGATGTACGATGCCTTGTCGGAAGCGAGGAAGGCCACTGCGTCGGCCACCTCTTCGGGGGTGCCGAAACGGCGCATGGGAACCAGCTTAACAAGCTCGTCCTTAGGCAGTTCGGCAGTCATGTCGGTTTCGATAAAACCGGGAGCCACGGCATTTACAGTTACCTTGCGTTGAGCCACTTCCTGAGCCAGTGCTTTGGTGGCGGCTATCATCCCGCCTTTGGCGGCAGAGTAGTTGGCCTGTCCCGCCAATCCTTTCAGTCCCGAAAGGGAGGCCATGTTTACTATGCGTCCCCAGCGTTTGGTGAGCATCAGCTTGAGCACACGGCGGGTTACATAGAAAAAGGAGTCGAGGTTGGTGTGCAGAACGTTGTGCCAGGCGTCGTCGTCCATAAAAATCATGGCGTTGTCGTTGCGGATGCCTGCGTTGTTCACCAGCACGGCTATGTAGTCGTCGGGATGTGCGTCCTGCCATGCGTCGAGGGCGGCGTCGGTCTTTTCGCGGTCCGACACGTCGAAAGGCAGCAGCTCGGCTTTTCCGCCAGCGGCTTCGACGAGCGATTTGGTCTCCTCGGCGGCTTGGTGGTTGCTCAAATAGTTGATAATCACGGGGTAACCGTCTTTGGCCAAAGCCACGCATACGGCGCGACCAATGCCACGGGAGCCTCCGGTAACTAAAGCGTATTTCATAAATTAGTATTGTAAGTTGGTGTTTTTCAGATATTTGATAAGGTCTTCGATTTCTTGGTATTTGGGAGTGTCCTCGATGAAAACGGGGACAATCTGACGTACCTCGCTGTAGAATTTGTGAGCGAGGGGCGAGAGTTTCTTGTCGATTTTCAGACAATCCACAGCCTGCGCCAACGCCATGCTGTTGATGGCCAGCACCTGATAGGCGTTGTCTATCACGTGGCGTGCCAGCAGTGCCGAGTTGGTGCCCATCGAAACCACGTCCTGATTGTCGTTGTTGTTGGGTATGCTGTGCACGTACATGGGGTTGCTCAGCGTCTGGCTTTCGGCGGTGGTGGATGTGGCGGTGAACTGGCTTGCCTGCAGGCCGTAGTTGAGGCCAAGTTTGCCGAGGTTCACGAAAGGCGGCAGTATGCCGTTGATGCGGTCGTGGAAGATGTAGTTCATTTGACGTTCTATCAGCATCGTGAGCTTGGTGATGGCTATTTTCAGCTTGTCCATCTCGAACGAAACGTAGTCGCCGTGGAAGTTGCCGCCGTGATATACGTTGCGTGTCTCCACGTCAACCACGGGGTTGTCGTCCACCGAGTTGAGCTCTTCCACCAGTACTTTCTCGCAGTTTTTCAGGGTGTCGTAGATGGGTCCGAGGATCTGCGGCACGCAACGCAGCGAGTAGTAGGGCTGCAGTTTCTTGGCGTTGCCGAAATACTCTTCGCCGTGTTTCTGTTCGTACAGCTCTTTCTGGCGGTCGAGGAGCATCTGTGTGCCTTTGGTCATCTTGCCCATCATCTCGGCCACAACGCTCTGACCTTCATGGTGTTTCATGTTGTTCAGCACTGGCGAGAAGAAATCGTCGTACGACGAGAAAATTTCGTTTATCATGCACGACTGCAGCACGGCGTGGTCGAACAGTTTCCATGCGTTTATCAGGTTCACCATGCCGATGCCCGTCATCACTGCGGTACCGTTGACCACGGAAAGACCGTCGCGGAGATGCAGTTTCAGAGGTTTAAGTCCCTCTTTGGCAAGCACCTCGGCGGTGGGGTGCCATTCGTTTTTGTAGAACACTTTGCCTTCGCCGATAAGGCAGAGGGCTATGTGCGACAGCTGCACGAGGTCGCCGCTGGCGCCAACGCTGCCGTGTTCGGGTATGTAGGGGTAGATGCCGCGGTTGATGAAGTTGAGCAGTTGCTCCACCACGTCGATATGGATTCCCGAATGACCTTCGATAAAGGTGCAGTAGCGTGCTATCATGGCGCTTTTCACCTCGATGGGGCTGAGGGGGTTGCCCGCGCCGGTGGAGTGGGAGCGTACTATGTTGTACTGCAGGTCGTTAAGCTCGTTGTCGGAAACACGGTACTGGGCCATTGGGCCGAAACCGGTGTTGATGCCGTAGATGACTTTGTCTTTTGCGAAATCGGCTAGAAAAGCATGGCACTCTTCTATTTTGCGGCGTTGTTCGTCGGTAAGTTTCAAGGTTTTGCCTTCCAAAAGCAGACCTTTTATTTCTTTGAAATCCATACTATATATATTATAGGTGCTTTAATTTCGAAATTGCAAATATACGTTTTTTTTCTCGAAAATAGAAATTTTATCTTATTGCGATGAGTGTCAAGATATTACATCTCTATCTCGTCGCCTTTTTTGTTAAAAAACTTGTATTCGCCGAGACTCAGGCTAGTGTCTGGTTTTATTTTGATGATTCTGTGGTACTTATGGCACCAATGCAGACGTATCGACTTAAGTCCTTGCGTAAGGTAGGCGTGGATGTAGGGGTGGGTGATGATTTGCAGATATTTCTCGTTCTGGGCGGTGAGCAGGTATTCGATGTCGGCCTCGATTTCTTCGATGATGGCGAGGCTCGATTTTATGGTGCCTTTGCCGTCGCACATGGGGCAGCGTTCCTGCACGTCCACGTCGATGACGGGGCGAACGCGCTGACGCGTTATCTGTATCAGTCCGAACTTGTTCACAGGCAGTATGGTGTGCTGGGCTTTGTCCTTGGCCATCTCGTCAACCATGGTCTGGTATAGCTGTTTGCGGTTTTCCTGTTTCTGCATGTCGATAAAGTCCACAATCACGATACCGCCCATATCGCGGAGTCGCAGTTGGCGTGCTATCTCGATGGCGGCGTCGGTGTTCACGCGCATTGCCGTCTCCTCCTGACTTTCGGTGGCTTTTGTGTGGTTGCCGCTGTTCACGTCGATAACGTGCATTGCCTCAGTGTGTTCGATGACCAGATAAACGCCCGAGCGTATGGTAACGATACGTCCGAACGACGAGCGTATCTGTTTCTGTACGCCGAACTGATCGAAAATGGGAGTTGCCATCTTGTAGTGCTTTACAATGTCGGCTTTATCGGGGGCGAGAGCCTGTATGTAGTTGCGGGCGGCATCGTAAAGGTCTTTGTTGTCAACGTAGATGGAGCTGAAATCGTCGGTAAGTACGTCGCGCAGTATCACGGAAGTCTTGTCCTCCTCCGACACCAGTTTTTGTGCGAAAGTGGCGTTTTTAAGGTTGTCCACAAGAGTGGTCCAACGGCTTTGCAGCGAACGCAGGTCGGCGTCGAGGTCGGCCACGCTCTTGCCTTCGGCGTTGGTTCGTACTATGATGCCGAAATTTTCGGGACGTATGCTCTGTATGAGACGGCGCAGACGGTTGCGCTCGTTTATGTTCTTTATTTTCTGCGATATGGATACTTTGTTGGAGAAGGGGACGAGGACGAGGTAGTGTCCGGCAAAGGAAATCTCGCCGCCCACTTTCGGACCTTTGGTGGATATGGGTTCCTTGTCGATTTGCACAAGCACGAACTGACCGCTTTTCACGGTGTCGCTGATCTTGCCTGTCTTGTCGGTATTGCTTTCGAATTTGAGATTGGAGAGGGTGCGCATGGCGGGGTCTCCGTTCATGGCGCGCTGCATGAATTTCGTCTGTGTGGCGAATTGCGGTCCGAGGTCGAGGTAGTGAAGGAATGCGTCCTTGTCGCCGCCCAAATCCACAAACGAGGCGTTGAGTCCGGGCATTATCTTGTGGACTCTGCCGAGGAAAACGTCGCCCACAGCGTACTGGTGGTTTTTCTTCTCGGTGTGGTACTCTACAAGCCTTTTGTCCTCCAAAAGGGCTATCTCCACTTCGCTGTCGGTTGATTTTATAATTAGTTCTTTTTCCACGTAAGTGCGTATAAATATTGCTTTTATATAATAGTCAAAAACATAAGAGCGTATAGCGATACGTTATTATGTTTGAGGATTGCAACAAGTAAAAACAAAACACTTACCAGCTAAAAAACGCCGTTGCCCGGATGGGTGTGGACGAAACCGCTGGCTGGTGGCGGTTGGTATAGGGATTTTGTCTGTTTCCCAAAAACAACAGATTACACAATCTTAATTGTGTAATCTGTCGGTTTATTTTTTGACTATAGAAGCTTATTTCTTCTTATGTCTGTTCTTGCGCAAACGTTTTTTGCGTTTGTGCGTTGCCATTTTATGGCCTTTTCTCTTTTTTCCGCTTGGCATAATTCTTAAGGCTTACTAAGTTATTTTACATTCTTTTTAACGTCGTTCACAAAGGTTTTCGAAGGTTTGAAAGCGGGAATGTGGTGAGCGGGAATAACAATGGTAGTGTTTTTGGAGATGTTTCTACCAGTTTTTTCAGCTCTTTTTTTGGTGATGAAGCTACCAAAACCTCTCAGGTAAACGGGTTCGCCTTTTACGAGGGATTTCTTTATGCTTTCCATGAATTTTTCAACGGTTGCTTGGATGGCAACTTTTTCGATTCCAGTTTCTTGAGCAATTTCTGCTACAATTTCTGCCTTTGTCATTTTTCTTTGAGTTTTTAAATTTATACTATTTTGATTATTTTTTTCTATCGTTTTGATTTGCAAAGATATATTTTTTTTTTCAATTACAGATATTTTGTGCCAAATTTTTTTGTTTTTTTTTGGATTTATGATTGTAACACGTTATCAATCAAAAAGTTATATAATACAAAATTTTGAATTGTGTGAAAATGTGATGTTTTGGGTTAATATTCTGTAATTCAGTATTTTATATATTGTTTTCGATGGTTTGGTCATTTTCAAATTCGGTGGCAATTTCCGATTTTTGGATCTTTTTTTTACCAATTTTGATTGTTAAAATCAACAATAAAGTTGTGAGTATCAGACTGCCGATTGCGAAGGCCGCCGGACAGGGCAGATGCAGGCTCTGCGGGTCGGTGGCGAAGATTCCGGCGTTGTGGGCGTAGGTGAGCACCACGATAAGGGCGTTGTTGGTGAAATGCGCCAGCACCGAAGCCCAGATGGTGCCCGAATAATAATATATGTATCCCAAGCAAATTCCCAGCACGAACCTCGGCACGAAATAGAACATCTCGAAATGTGTGAGGCTGAACACCGCCGCCGTCACCACGATGGCCACGTGCGGGTTGCGGAACCATCCCACAAGGGTTTTCTGTATCACGCCGCGGAAGACGAATTCTTCGCAGATGGCCGGTATGGCCGCCAGCATCAGCAGGTTGATCAGCATATAGCCAACGCCGGGCAGCGACAGAAATCCGCTCATCAGCTCCTGCGACTGCACTTGCTTGGCGCGCATCGATGCCTCCCATTGGCTCATGCTTTCGGGCAGGTGCAGACTCTCGTTCCACGTGGTGAGGAAGTCGATCATCGGTATTGCGATGATTATCAGCAAAATGGCGAGCAGGACGGGGAACGCCTGCCATTGTTTAATCTCTGTCTGGAAATACGTCGAGGCTCGCCCCTCGAAAAGCCATGCGAAAAGGAGGGCGGGAAGAAGGAACATCAGCAGTTGCGAGATGCCCTGAATCCAGATGAGCTGCTCGTAGTTCGGCGAGGCTTTTACTCCGCCGGTGCCAAGTAAAACTACGGAGGTGACGATGCCCGCCACCAAAAGTCCCGCACCTACGAAAAGCAGGAAAAAGGCAAGCCGCCCTACGGGTCCCATATTTCGGAAAAGGTCTTTCATTTTTGTTAGTGATTAGTGATTGGTGATTAGTGATTAGATTGTGAACTGTGAGCAGTGAACTGTGATGAAGAAAGGGGTTGTGGAGTGTTTAACTGTTTAATTGTTAAATTGTTGATTTGTTTAACTGCAAACTCAAAACTACAAACTCAAAACTTTTTTTCAATTTTCAATTTTCAATTATCAATTGTTTGAAGGTTTTTCCGCGTTCCTCGAAGTTTTTGAACTGGTCGTAGCTGGAGGCGGCGGGGGAGAGCAGGCAGGTCTTTCCGGCGGGGGTGTGGGCGAAACACCAGTCCACAATGGCCGGGTAGTCGTTGGAAAACAGGGTGTTGCGACTTTGCAGCGCCGCTTTGTCCATCAGGCTGGCGATGCGTTCTCCGGCATTGCCAACAAAAACAAGGTTGTGGATGTCGGCCTTAGCCAAAAACTGTGCCAGTCCCGCGTAGTCGATGCCGCGGTCGAAGCCGCCGAGTATCAGCGTATCGACGTTTTTCAAGGCGTTGACGGCTGAAATGCAGGCTTCGGGAATGGTGGAGATGCTGTCGTTGTAGAAAGTGATGCCGTTTTTCTGCATCACGAACTCCAATCGGTGCTCCAGCCCTTTGAAACTGTTCACCACAGAGGCTGTCTGCTCGTCGGCAATGCCGAAGCAATGGGCTGTGAGGAAGGCCGCCATTATGTTGAGCAGGTTGTGCGAGCCTTGCAGGTGACGTTCCGATGAGGTGTCGTAAATTCTTGTGCCCGAGGGCTGTAGCGTAAGCCATCCCCCGTCGGGACAGCAGCCGTTTGGCAACATGCCTGCGGAGTAGGGCAGGAGTATGCCTTTTGGCGAAACTATTTCTATGTTGCGGAGTATCAGCTCGTTGTCGTGGCAGTAGATAAAAACGTCGTTGGCAGTCTGGAACTTGGCGATGTTCATCTTGGCCAGCTGGTAGTCCTCGAAAGAGTGGTAGTGGTCGAGGTGCTCCTGAAACAGGTTGAGCAGTACGGCGATATGCGGCGAGGTGTGGGCGTTCTCCAGCTGGTGCGACGAGAGTTCTATCACTACGGTGGTGGTGTCGCCAATCTGGTCGAGGATGTCGAACAGCGGTATGCCCATGTTGCCGGCCATCAGCACGTTGTCGGAAGCGCTTTTTAAAATGCTGTAAATGAGGTTGGTGGTGGTGCTTTTACCTTTTGTGCCGGTAATGCCGACGGTCTGTTTGCCAAACAGCTGCAAAAAAATGTCGGTCTGCGACGATATGGCGCCGAGGTCGTCAACGATGCCTTCGAAATCGAAAGTGGGTATGCCCGGCGATTTCAGGATAAGGTCGTACTGCGAGGCGTTTTGCAGGTAGTCGTTGCCGAGGTGGAGGGTGAGGTTGTGGTCGTTTTTCAGGGTGTCGTCGTTGGCGAGGGCGCTGTTTTTGTCGGCGATGCCGAGGTGCTGCGTGGGCAGCAGACGGCGTATGGTGCGGTAGCTCGAGCGGCCTTCGCGCCCGAAACCGGCTATGAGAATGCGGCGGTTTTCAAAGATTTCCTTCAGTTTCTGCATTGGATTTTTTGTGTTGAAACAATTTGCAAAATTACGATTTTTTTTTTGAAAGTTTGACTGAAATATTTCCCTCTAGTAAATCTGTTTTTTTAAATTCTCCTGTTCGCCTTCGGCTCACGAGATCTCAGTAAATCTTTTTTATTCTCCTGCTCGTTTCACTCGCGAAATCTTTTAAATCTTGTAAATTGCTTTCGCCTGCGGCGAAAATTTATACTGACAACTGAATACTGACAACTGAATACTAATTAAAACAAACGGATTCGCCAAGTATGAAGACTTTCTGAATGTCTGAACATCCGAACATCTGAACATCTTTTTTTCATTGAAAAAAGGTGAAAATTTGTGTTTTCGGAGGGTTGGTTTTGGTGGTTGGGAGCGGGGGAGGGGTTTGGATGTGTGTTGTTATTTGTGTGGAAATCAGGGTGTTGTTAAAAATAATTATTTTTTTTCGGAAAAGTCGTAAAAAAGTCGTATTTTTGCAGTCGCTTTTTCGGAGCAAAACCGAGGGAGATGGAGAGATGCCGGAGTGGTCGATCGGGGCGGTCTCGAAAACCGTTGACCCTCTTTGGGGGTCCCAGGGTTCGAATCCCTGTCTCTCCGCTAGACGCAACTGAATCAATCGGTTGCGTTTTTTGTAAATGGTGTATGTAAAAACTTCGTACTTATGAGAAAAGTGATATTTATTACAACGGCATTGTTGTTCTGTCAGGCGTTTTTCGCACAGCCCGTGCAGGAACGCACCGAGCAGGACGCTACCGTTTATATATGTACAGGCCCCAGCAGCAAGTGTTACCACAAGACGGACAAGTGTAAAGGCATATCAAGGTGTGGCAAGGAAATTGTAGAAGTGAAAAAATCCTATGCCGATAGCATCGGTAGGAAAGCGTGCAAAATGTGTTATAAGAATTAGTCCCCCCCAAAAAAAATAAGCGGGACAGCCTTTTTGCCGTCCCGCTTGGTGAAAAATGTTTTTTTGCTTTTTCTGTTAGAACTGCACACCTATACTGAGAGTGAGAAACATCGGGTTTACTTTGCCGGCTCTAAATGAAAATGTCTCATTTTCTGATTCGTAGTCGTCCTTTATGTTGCCGAAAAAAGTGCCTTTTATTTTGCTCATCCCGAGGTTGAAATAATCTATTCCAATAACAAACCTTTTTGAAATTATTGCACCTACGCCTATTTTATAAGCAAAGCTTAGCGCACTGTGGTATTCCAAGTTTTCTCTAATTGTGACATGACTATAGTTGTCTAAATTTGTGGCCTTTTCATCTAACTCAAAATCTGTTATGTATCTAATGTTTGCTCCAACACCAAAACCTGTATATATTCCTATTTCGTCATTAATATTGTATTGGTAGTTTAATCCAACCATTGGTGCGATGTTAATATATTTCGGTTTGTTTACTGAATAATAATTCAGTTTTATGTTTTCGGATACAATAGTGCCTGCCTGATCTTCACATTCTTCGTAGAAATCATTGATGTCCTGATTTAACCAGTTGAAAAATCCGTCGACGGAAATAGTCGCTCCAAGACCTTCCACACCTGAAAAACCTATTTTTCCTTGTAACCCAATGGTGAATCCCATTCCAGCACCGCCTTTTTTGCTATGATTGTCATCGTAATTTGCCAAAGCCCATTGTTCAATGCCGTCACTGGTTACTTTTGCTTTTCCGAAATCTCCAAGAGGCATTGAACCGCCGACGGTGATTCTGAAATTGTTTTGTGCGAAAAGCGCACCGCAACCCATAAGGATTGCCAAAGTGAAAATCGTTACTTTTTTCATTGTTATGTGTTTTAAAGTTTTATCGCACGGCTCCCAATTGCGGTGAAAAATGTAATTGTAGTTTGAAACACACACAAAAAAAAGACGCGGGAGTCTGAACCTTTGCCTATCCCGCCAGCCAAGGCCTTAGCACAGCCTAACATCCGAGGATAAGCAATGCCAAAGCCCACGTCGATATGATAATCCAAACCCAATAATTGGAATGTCAAATACATACCTCATGGACGTTAAACATTGCCTTACCTTTGCGGATGTTTGTTCGAATGTGCTAAGTTCGGCTAACCGCAGATAAAACGTCGTTTCAACGTCGTTTTTTTATATGTCAGAGTTTGCAGGTTGTTCTCAAAAGAGAACCGTCACACAAACATTTTGCAAAGTTACAACTTTTTTCCAAAATGACAAAAACTTTTTTTTGAAATGCAAAATGTGCGGATTCAAAAGAATGCTGTTCTTCAATACAAAAAAAAGAGGACGACCTTTGTCATCCTCTTTGTGTCTATGAAAAAGTGCTGCGGTTATTTGGCAAGTGCAACCACCACTTTTTGTGCCTTGCGGTTGCCGATCTGCACCATATACACGCCTGCTGCGGGCATCTGGTAGGTGCCGTTGTCGCAGTTGCCGTTCACTACGATGCGTCCCCAAGTGTCGATAATGCGCACCGTCTCATTTTCCACGCCGGAAACGGTTATCGCAAGACCGTTGGTGGATACGTTCGGCTCGGCGGCTGTGGCCTCGTCGATACCCTGCGGCGGTTGCTGCTGTTGTGTTACCGAGATGTCGAACAGTATCAGCGCAACCACATCGGGACAGTTGTGGTGACGGAAAGCAATGCGTACCGTCTGTCCTGCGTACTGGCTGAGGTCCTTGGTCCTTGTTGTGGGATTGGAGGTGGCCAATGTCTCGGAATGTAGCAAGGTGCTGAAGTTCTGGGGCTCGTTGCCCGTTGTGGAGATATAAACGGAGTAATGCTCGTTGTAATAACGTGTGTTGTACGAAATTGCCGACCAGTTGAGTTGGGCGTTTGCCGGAAGCACAAGGGGACGGCTTATCAGCCAGTTGTCGGGGTCGAGGGCGACGTATGTGCTGTCGAAAATCGAGTAGGATTCCGACACTGCAAATTTCATAGTGTCATGCTGCATGAAAGTCCATTTGTAGCCGTCGCCGTCGGCATCCACGTTGCGCCAGCAGCTGAGGTCGCTGTCGAATATGTTGTACCACGGGAACTGTGTGATGGCGGGGCATTCCACGTAAGGAATTTCGTCGAAAGTGGCTGTAAACGCCATGTTGCTGTTCACGGTTATCTGTCGTACGGCGTGGGTGTCGTTGTCGCTCCAGCGCACAAGGCGGTAGCCGTTGTTGGGAATGGCGCGAATGGTTATTGTGGAACCGGCAGTGTAGGTGCCTCCACCGCGAACGGTGCCTTTGGCGGTGTCGTTGGAAGTAACTGTTACTGTGAAAGTTGTGGGAGCGGTGTAAGGCAGTCCGCCCATCGGGTTGATTTTGCCTTTGCCCCACAGGTTGCTACCTGCGGCGGTGATGTTGCCCGTGTAGCTGTCGGTAATGGCTGAGCTGCGGACTTTCACCATCGCCGAGTCGAACGAAAGGGCGGTGTCCTGCTGCATCCAGAGGGCCATAATGCCTGTAACCATCGGTGTTGCCATCGAGGTGCCCTGCATAACGGCGTAGTATTCGGTGTTGTTTCGGAAAGTGGCGGAGGCAACTGAGTAGGCGGAACGCACGTAGCTGCTGTAGTAACGGTTTACCGGTGCTATTATCCATTCTCCTGGAGCAGTGATGTCGGGTTTCACGCGGTTGTCGGCTGTGGGGCCGTGCGACGAGAAATAGGAGAGGTCGCCTTTAGTGATGTACGATAGGCTGTAGGGGTTGCCCGAAAGCGATGTCCACGATTTGCGTGTAGCATACGATCCCACGGTTAAGATGCTGTGTCCGGTGCCGCCAAGCTCGCCTACTGTGCTGGTGGTGTTGCCTTCGGTTACGGAACTGAAACCGCAGTTGATAAAGGTGCCGTTGCTGGTCCAAGCGTTGATTTTGTTGCCGGCGTAGGCTTTAACAATAAGTATTATTTTCTGGTGGTTGTGCGTCTGGTAGTTGGCGTTTACAATAAATGCGATGTTGTTTTTCCCGTTGTTGGTGTTGGTTCCGTCTTGGTAAACGCGGCAGTATGTTGTTTGGTTGTCGCTGTCGGTAAGGTTGAAATTAGCGTAGCTGTTCACCCAAGAGAAATAATAGTTGCTTCCGTCGTCGAAACGGCCTGTGGTGGTGTCAACAATTCCTATTCCTGCCATAAAGCGTGTGCTGGTGTCGTCACCCCAGATGTCGATGATGGTGTATCCTGCGGAGCTACCGTTGAAATCCAATATGGAATAGAGCAGGGTGTCGGAGGCTGTGAATGTCTTGTCGAGATGCAGCTTGTCCTCGCCCTCGTTGCCGGCGGCACCCACAAGTATCAGCTTGTTGGGGAAATCCGACAGCAGGGAGTCGCATGCGATGTCGAAATTGGAAGTGCCGTCGTGCGGACCGGAGTGGCTGCCAAGGCTCATGTTAATCACGCAGGGTTTACCCACCGAAAGGGCGTATTCTTGAATGTATTCGATGGCGTCGTAAATGGCGGCGTTTGTCAAGGTGGACGATACCAGAACTATGTCGGCGTTGGGGGCCATGCCGCGGTATTTGCGCATGGCGGCTGTGTTGCCGCCGCATCCTGCCGCTATGCCTGCCACGTGGGTGCCGTGGGTCTCGCTGGCGGTGCTGCGGGCCACATTGAGGATGGCGGATTGCGAGGTGTATTCGCTGCCGTAGCCGAAGGTGGTGGGAGCGGTGCCGTTGCTGTCGTCCTGTTGCCATACTCTCTTGATTCTCAACGTGGTGCCGGTGGAGTCGTAGAAAGCGGGATGTCCGTACTCGAAGCCCATGTCGATAACGCCTACAATCACCCCCGTGCCGTCGTAGCCGTGGGGGAGGTTGGTGCCGTTGTACACGTTGTTGATTCCCATTACGATACGTGCGCTGTCCAGCGTGGTATGGGCTTTGGTGCCAACGTCAATCAACGAGCATCTGCCCGATTCGGACAAGGCAAGAAATTGACTTACAGGTATCTGCATGTGCAGAATGTTGCCTCTTTCGTATTTGGTTTTCACGCCATAGGCAGTAAGGTCGTCGGCGCTGTAGCCGGGTGCCATTCTTACAAAGGCCTGCACATAGTCTATGCCGTTTTTGGAGAAGATGCCGTATCTTGCGGCGAATTCCTTGCTATGGGCTTTTCCTTCAATTATATCCAAAGCCATGAAAGCGCTGGCACATGACAGACTTTTTGCACTTGCAAATGATTGGTTTGCGGCGGGTTGCATGTCCGGCAACGGGCCGAGCTCACGTTTCTGTGCATTGACAGAAAAAAGGCAACATAATAATAATGTTGCCCAAACAAAATGTTTCATTGTTTAATTAGTCTTTATTTTATTTTTCGATTCTGATACGAGCGTCGACGGCGGTTACATAGCGCGGGTTGCCGAGCAGCGGGTTGAGATCCATCTCCACAATTTCGGGAGCGGCCTGTACCAGAGCGCTAACACGTGCTATCTGGTCGGCGTAGAGGTCGATGTTTACGGCTTCTTGTCCGCGCACGCCTTGCAGAATCTTGTATCCGCGCAGCTTGGTGAGCATCACCTTGGCCTCGTCGGCGGTGATGGGTGCCAGAGCCGACTGCACGTCTTTCAGCACTTCGATGAAGATACCGCCAAGACCGAAGAAAATCTGGTGTCCGAATTTCTCGTCCTTGATGGCTCCGATATAAACGTCGGTGCCGTCGAGCATGGGGTACATCTCCACAGCGTAGGTGTCCTTGATGGCCATCAGGCGGTCGAACTCGCGGCTTACGGTGTCGAGGTCTTTCACGCCGAGGGTTACGCCGCCCACGTCGCTCTTGTGCAGAGGTCCTACCACTTTCATCACCAGCGGGGTGTCGTTGCCGCAGCCCACCTCTTTGGCGAAAGCCAGTGCGTCGTCCTTTTTGTCCACCTCAACGGATTTCTTGCGCGATATGCCGGCGGCATCCAAAAGCTCGTTGTAGTCGGCAATTTCGAGGTATCCGCTCTGGCAGCGGTCGATGGTCTTGCGTATGCGTGCCACATCGACGGCGGGCTGTTCCACGTTCTCGGGCTGGGGCTTGGGGGTGTTGTACACCTTGCACAGGGCGTTGCCGAAAACGCATTCTTCGGGGAAATTGATGCGGTTTTTGTTTTTGATGAAATCGTCCAATTCCTCACGTACGTTGATGATGGAGGGTATGATGGGGAAGATGGGTTTCTTGCAGGTTTTCATCTTTTCGTCGAGGAGTTTGTACACCTCCCAGTTGGAGAACAGTCCGGGGCTGCCGAAGATAACGCACATGCAGTCGATGTTGTCGAAGTCGTTCTCGCAGGCGTCGATGATGTAGCCGAGCTGTTCGGCGGTGCCTGTGGCGAGGAAGTCGATGGGGTTGCCTACCGATGAGCCTCCGAAGAGTTTGCTGAGCAGCTCGTCGGCTTTCGGTCCTTCGATATGTGGCACGTCCATGCCGTTGTTCGACAGCACGTCGGTAAGCATCACGGCGGGACCGCCGGCGTGGGTGATGACGGCCATGTTCTTGCCTTTCACCTCGGGGTGCATAAAGATGGCGCAGACTGTGGTCAGCTCCTCACGGTTCTGGCAACGCACGATGCCTGCTTTCTGGAACAGGGCGTCAACGGCGGCGTCGTTGGTGGCAAGGGCGCCGGTGTGCGAGCTGGCGGCACGGCTGCCTGCTGCGCTACCGCCCGATTTGATGGCGGCGATGCGGCATCCCTTGTTGATAAGGGAACGCGAGTGTTTGAGGAGTTTCTGCGGGTTGGAGATTTTCTCCATATAAAGCATTATCACGCGGGAGCTCTTTTCGGGGTCGAAGGTGGTGTCGAGGTGTTCGAGCACGTCCTCGATGCCTGTCTGGGCGCAGTTGCCCACAGCCCATACGCTGTTGAATTTCAAGCCGTTGGTGATGCCGTATTCTTTGATGAACACTGCTGTGGCACCGGAGCCGGTGACGAAATCCACGCCATGGGGGTCGAGTGGGGGGATGGGGGCGTCGAAAGCGCCGCAGTAGTTGGTGTTGAGGAATCCCGTGCAGTTGGGACCTATCAGGCTACCGCCCACGCTGTTGATGGTGTCGGCGATATGGCGTTCGTAGGCTGCGCCTTCGGCGTTCTCTTCGGCAAAACCGGCCGAGAGGATGATGAAACCTTTGGTGCCTTTCTCCTTGGCAAGCACGTCAACGGTGGCGGGACAGTATTTGGCGGCAATGGCCAATATTGCGCAGTCCACCTGCGGAAGGTCTTCCACTTTGTGGATGCATTTTATTCCCTGCACTTCGTCCTCTTTGGGGTTCACTGCATATATGGTGCCTTTGAAATTGCTGTTTTTCAGGTTCAAAAGCACGTGACCGCCGGGTTTGTGGATATCGGCGGAAGCTCCGACAACAACGATGCTGCGCGGATCGAGTAATTCTTTGGCTATCATATCTATATGTTTTGTTTATTTACTTATTGTTTTTGCAAAGATACGAAATTTTGTTGAATTGTTGGGTGTATATTTGTTTAATTGTTGATTTTTAAATTGTAATTTATTAACTTGCAACTTGCAACTGACCACAGACAACTAACTCTCGCTTTCGGGCAGGGATTTGAAACCGAAGCCCATTATTTCGCTACTTTCGATGATGTTGACAAAGGCGTCGGGGTCGAGGCGGCGGATGTTGGACTTGAGGCGCACGAGGTCGCGGCGGTCGAGGGTGACGTAGATCATCTTGCGCTCAGCGCCTTGGTAGAGGCCCGTTCCGGCAAAGCAGGTGCCGCCGCGTTCCATGTCGTTGATGATGAAATCGCGTATCTCGTCAATCTTGTCGGTAACGATAAACACTGTCTTATAGGTAGTTATGCCGTCCACCACAAGGTCGATTATCTTGCTTTCGATAAAGATAAGTATGATGGAGTAGATAGGCAGACGTATGTCGTCGATGGCGATGAGGGTGGAGAGGGAGATGAGGCTGTCCACGATAAGCACCATGGTGCCGAGCGAGATGTGGGTGTATTTGTGGAGAATCATCGAGATGATGTCGCTGCCGCCCGAAGTGGCACCGGCACGGAAGATGACGCCTATGGCCACGCCGTAGATAAGTCCCGCCACCACGGTGTTGAGGAAGAAATCGGGCATGAAGAAACGCTTGGCTTCGCCGTCCATAAAGAACAGGGAGGCGTGCGCTTCGGCATCGAAGAACGGTCCGTCGTGGATGAGGGGGGCGTACCCCCATGTTATTTCAAGAATGTAGGTGAACACCGGTATCAGTATTACCGAAACTACCGTCTTTACCCCGAACTTGGGTCCCAGCACCAGGGTGCCGATGATAAGCAGCGGTATGTCCATGCACACGCCGGCGATGGATATCTTCCATCCCCACAGCGCGTTGAACACGTTGGCCAAGCCGTACACGCCTCCGGGCGCGAGGTGGTAGGGGTTTACAAACATCACGTCGCCCACGGCGAACAGCAGACTGCCCAAAACAAGGTACAGATAGGCTATGATTTCGGTTTTGAGGTTGGTGTTTTTCATCGGTTTTACAGTTTGTCGATTGAATGGTGTTAGTTATTGTCTTGATACTCGGACCCCTTTGAAGAAGGTCGTGTCGTAGCATGGGTCTTCTTCTACAAGTTCATAGTAATCAGATGTTGTAAAGAAAATGCTGTCCTTGTCAAAAAAGAACCCGTTCATTTTAAACCATCTTCCGAGATATGTCATTAAAACGAAATTTCCAGATGTATTTACTTTTAATTCTACAGATAATGGAGGTGCATCTTCTCTTTGCCCATCAATAAATATATACTCTCTAATGTCCGCAATCAAAAGAGAATCGTTTGTGTTGTGTGTGGCTAAATGCATATTGCAAGTAATATCTTCGACGTATCCAACAATGTGCGAAGTGCCGATAAATTGATGATCCACTGTATATCCAGTGCAATTGTATTGTCCTACCCATTGTGTACGGTAGTCGTAAGGCTTGGGTGCCTTTTGTTTCTCTTTCTTGCAAGCGATTGTTGAGAGCAACACAGTTGCCACTATTCCAATTATCAATGCGAACTTTTTCATAAATTGTTGTATATTAGACTATTTGTATTTTGTTTGCCAATGGTTGTACATCTGCAAATATACACAAAAAAAATCATCCCGCCAAATAATTTGACGGGATGCAGAATATGAAAAATTACTTTGCAAAGTCCAGTTTAGTCACCAAGTGTTGCCACCATAACGGCTTTGATGGTGTGCATGCGGTTTTCGGCTTCGTCGAAAACGATGGAGGCTTCGCTCTCGAACACTTCCTCGGTAACTTCGATGCCGTCGAGACCGAATTTCTCGTGTACGTCACGGCCCACCTGTGTTTCGAGGTTGTGGTATGCGGGCAGGCAGTGCATGAATTTGCATTTGGGGTTGCCTGTGTTTTTCATCATCTTAGCGTTCACCTGATAGGGTTTCAGCATTTTGATACGTTCTGCCCATACTTTTTCGGGTTCGCCCATGCTTACCCAAACGTCGGTGTAGATGAAGTCGCAGCCTTTGACGCCTTTCACGGGGTCGTCGGTAACGGTGACTTTGGCACCGGTTTCTTTGGCTATCTCCTTGCACTGTTTCACCAGTTTGGCATCCGGCTGGAGTTTCTTGGGGGCTATGATACGCACGTCCATGCCCATCTTGGCACCGCCAACCATAAGGCTGTTGCCCATGTTGAATCGGGCGTCGCCTACGTAAGCGAAAGTTACTTGGTTGAGGGGTTTGTCCACATGTTCCTGCATGGTGAGGAAGTCGGCCAGAATCTGCGTGGGGTGAGCCTCGTTGGTAAGACCGTTCCAGACGGGAACGCCGGCGTAGGCTGCCAGTTCTTCGACGGTGGCCTGTGCAAAGCCGCGGTATTCGATGCCGTCGTACATGCGTCCGAGCACGCGGGCGGTGTCTTTCATGCTTTCTTTAACGCCAATCTGCGAGCCGGTGGGGCCGAGGTAGGTTACGTGTGCGCCTTGGTCCTTGGCGGCAACCTCGAAAGCGCAGCGTGTGCGGGTGGAGGTCTTCTCGAATATCAGGGCGATGTTTTTGCCTTTCATCGTGGGCTGTTCGCAACCGGCATATTTAGCGCGTTTCAGGTCGCGTGCCAGGTCGAGCAGATAATTAAGTTCCTTCGGACTGAAGTCTAAGATCTTCAGAAAATTGCGGTTTCTTAAATTGTAAGCCATGTTTTTAATGTTTGAGTTTATTAATTATTTAATTGTTTTTTCTTGTTTTTGTTGGCAATGGCGATAATCATTGCTACAAGCGCAGGGACGGCGAAAACGGCTCCCAATATTATCATCGGACTGCCTCCCGGCCAATGCATTATGTGAAACATCGCACCAACCAAAAGCATGCTTCCCGCCATGGCGAAAAGCACCAGCGCAACAATGCCGAAAGCCTTGTAGATTGCAGGTTTGGATTTGTCCTTTCCTAAAAGTATGCAGCGGTAGATGACAAAGCCGATAAGGACGTAACATGCTGAACTCATGCCGAGCACTATCAGGACATTACTTCCCGGCCAATGCATTATTTTAAATATGCCACCCAAAGCAACACACAACCCTACGACACTCGCAAGGATTATGAACAGTATGTTTGTCTTTCTGTGGCTACTCATCTTTTTCGGGGTGTTCGTTTTTGTGATTTTTAATCAGTCTATACAACCAAATTAAAACCGGTATGTCGAGAATCAATAGTGAAATTCCTACAATCAGCATCAAATTTGCACCCGGCCAATGCATTATCAGACACAGCAGTCCAAAAATTGTCACTGCCAGTGAGATGCCGGTGACTTTCATCGTAAAAGCCCATACTCCGCGAAAACCCTCGTAAGGGCTGGGAATCCACGAACAGAAAAACGCCACAAGGGCAAGGGTGCTCATGCCTGTAACGAGCAACATTTCGGACTCCTGCATCCCGCAAAGTTTCATAACCAGTCCTACCACAGTGACTATACCCGCAAAAATGGCAAGCTTTTTCATAAAAGCCTTGAACCCTTGCGATGCCGCAATCTTTTCAAGTGTGGATTGTTGGTCGTTCATGGCGATTTGTTAGTGATTAGTAATTAGCAACTTAGCAGTATTGGTTTAATTGTCAATTCTTAACTCCAAACTCCAAACTCATAACTCTTAACTCCTAACTATTCTCGTTCCGCAGTAGGGGTTTTCCAGCTGTCCGGCCTCGGTGATGACACATTCTTTGCCGCCGTTTTCGAGGAACATGATACCTGCACGGATTTTCGGTGCCATGGAGCCTTCGGCGAACTGACCCTCTTCGAGGTATTTCTTGGCCTCGTCGATGGTGATGGTGTCGAGGGCTTGCTCGTTCTCCTTGCGGAAATTGATGTAAACCTTGGGCACGTCGGTGAGGATGTACAGCTCGTCGGCCTCTATTTGAATGGCGCAGAGAGCCGAAGCAAGGTCCTTGTCGATAACTGCCTCAACGCCACGTACATAGTCGTTTTCCTCCACCACAGGAATTCCGCCGCCACCGACGGTGACAACCACGTTGCCGGCACGCACCAACTGCTTGATAATCTTGATGTTGTTGATACGTTTGGGCTTGGGCGACGCCACCACTTTACGCCAGCCGTTGCCTTTGGGGTCTTCGCGGTAGATGGCGCCAGTGGTCTCGTGCAGACGTTCGGCCTCCTCTTTGGTGTAGTAGGGACCCACGGGTTTGGTGGGATTCTGGAATTTGGGGTCGAGTTTGTTCACGGCCACCTGAGTGACGATGGTTACCACGTCCTTGTAGATGTCGTTTTTGGCGAACATATTGCGCAGGGCAATCTCGATCATATAGGCTATGGAGCCTTGGGTTTCGGCCACACAGTAGTCCATGGGCATGGCGGGGATGTTGAACTCTTTCTTTCCAGCTTCGTGCTGAAGCATCACGTTGCCCACCTGCGGACCGTTGCCGTGTCCGATAACGATGTTGTAACCGCGTTTGATGAGGTTGCAGAGACATTCGCAGGTCTGTTCCACGTTGGCAATCTGCTCCTCAAAAGTGCCTTTCTGTCCGCTTCGTAGCAGGGCGTTGCCGCCGAATGCCACTACAGCAAGTTTTCTCATATTGTCGTTTGTGTTTAATTGTCAATAAGTTATAAAACCGACCTAATGTCAGTTGAAACTGCAAATATAGCAAAAAAAAAGGATATAGGCAAAAAGTGTTACTATTTGAAGCTGTTTTTTAAAGATTTCTTACTCATAATCTAAATCATTATCATTATAAAAGTCGTCGCAATTGCAATCTTTTTCCTCTTTCCAGTGATATTCGTCGCCTTCACTATCGAACTGGAACCAGTCGCCACAAGGCTGTCCGTCTTTGAAGAAACCTATATAATAGAGTCTGCCGTTGACGTATTTTTTAAACAATCCGTTGCGTTTGCCGTTTTTGAAAGTGGTTTCGGTACGCCAGTCGAAACGTTCCACCACGCACAGGGCATCGGCAGTGGTGTCGTATGGCTCGCGGGGTTTCAGATCGGCTCTGTTATATACATTGTATTTGTCGTTTATATATGTTCCTGCATTGCTTAGATATTGGTTTGCCTTGAAGCTGTACGGCACAACTTTTGCCCAGCCCCATTTTTTGTATCGCACCTGTTCGTCGTGGCAGTACAAAAGTCCGTCTTTGTACATAAAAACAATCTTGTAGTTGTAGTCGCCGTCGACGGCTATCTTGAATTCGGGTTTTGTTAATCCGTTATAGAAATTAATTGAAAACAGACAAGTGATGAGTTGTCCATCAATGCTATAAATTCCAGTCTCGTCAAATGGATAAAAATCGATGATGTCAACGGTGCTGTCGCTGTTGAATGCGAAATATAAATTGTAATCACATAAAGGTGATTTTAGAGAATCGTCGGGTATTTCATTTGAAAAATCATCGGTTATCCATTTTCTGTTTACAATACTGTCATAAACTTCTTTGTCGGATATGACTTGTCCCTCGTTTGGTGTGTTGTTTCGGCAACAGCAAGAGAAGCAAAGACACGCAGCAAATGCTGTTGTTATGGCAATTATCGTGGTTTTCAATGTGTCTCGCATGAACAGAGAATATGTTGCAAAAATACGTTTTTTTTTCAAATGATGAAGGTTTTGCTAAAAAGAGAATTGAAGCTGGGATGTTAGTGTCTTACAACAAACCTCTTTGTGATGATGCCGCCCTCGGTCTTTATTTTTATGGTGTAAACGCCGTTTTGCAGTTCCCTTACGTTTACTATGGCTTGTTTGGCGTTGGGGGTGAGGGTTTTAAGCAATCGGCCGTAGGTGTCGAAAACCTGTAGCTTGTCGATAACGCTTTCGGAAACTACATGGAGATTTGTCGAGACGGGGTTGGGCATAAGCTCCGTTTTCTCTTTTCCTGCCTGTAGTATGCCAACGGGCGACTTTTCGATGACGAGGGTGTCGTGGGTGTTCATCAAAGTCCCGGTGGAGTCGAATATGCAACGGCTGACGGTGGAGTAGTAGGCACCGACAGGTCGTGCAATCCGGCAACCGTTCAAAATTAGGTTGGAGAAACTGGAGATGGGGCCATTGTACATGTTGCCCATTACTTTTGCATTACAGTTGTTTAATGTTAAGTTGTGGCGATAGTTGCCGTTTATCCCGTTGCCGACAAGTGCAAATAAAGTCAGGTCGCTTATTTCCAAGTGGTACATCGATGATATCTCGTTATTGCGGTACGTCAGTAGTTCTAGCGTGTCGTTTGTTCCATTGCCGTAGATAATTGTGTTGGCACCATTTAAAACCATCGGTTTTTGGCTGTTGGCTACAGCATTGTTATTGCCTCCGTCCACAATGTTGTTGCCTATGCACTTTATGGTGACACTGCTGTCGCATTGTATTCCTATGTAATTCATGCGCGATATGGTGGCGTTATTGAGGGTTAGGGTGTTGGAAAGACTGTCGTAGCTCACGTGGCCCGAAATTCCATAGCCTACAATGTTGTTGGCATTTAATACTGTTACCTGCGTGCCTGCAATTGTTATAGGGTATATGGGACGGAGATAGGGTTGTGTATATTCACCGCTAATCACCAAACTGTCCAAAATGCCAAAGGGATTACCGAACGTGTTGGTTGTTGTGTCGTAATATGTGTTTGGCGGATATGTGATATATTGGTTTTCGAAAATCACACGGTCGTAATTGGCCATGGGATTGGTGCTTCCTATCAGGTTGACAATGCCGTTGCTGAACCGGATTTCCTTGTCCGTTACGCGCGTTTTTATTATAAGAGGAAGATTATATACATAATTATATTGGTCGCGGCTGATGGCTATTTTGCCGTCTGCATTGAAAAAGATATCTCTGGCCCGGATGCTTGTTTCCATTGAAGTGGTGTTGCACCGGCAATGTCTGATGTTGAGGACGGCGTTTGATGGCGAGAGAAATTCAATTGTATCGAAAAAATCAATTATTGGAGTGCAACGATAGCCCATTATATAATTGGTGTCCATAAACATTATTTTATCGACGAGTCGGCTTGTATAAGCGGTGACTGAAAATGACGTAGGCTGTCTCCGATAGTGGCCCCCATTAGTATCAGCGTCTTGGAGGAATCCACGTATTTTACTGTGCCTGAAATAAATGGACCTGTTATGTTCGAAGCATTCGAATCGGTTACTTGTACGCCGACTACCGAAACAGGATATATACGTTGTGCCGTTGCTGTCATCGCTGCAATAAGCAGTGTTATAACGATATAAGTCGATTTTTTCATGAGCTTTTAATTTGATTTGTCGTTTTCTCGTTTCCGCAATTTGGCATAGAAAACAAAATAGTTTAAAGCCGAACCACATCAAACTACAAATTTACTATTTTTTTCCTGCTTATGCAATTTTTACTAAAGGGTTTAAGATAATTGATTGAAGTACAGATGTTTGTTATAAATAATTTTGTTTTTCACATAATGTTGTAAATAAAAATAATGTGTATTATGTCGAAATCGAACGCAAAATTGTTGTAAATTTGCAAAAAAAAGGAGCATTATTGTATTGTAGTATTTGTTTGAAAATAATATAAATATGAATGTCTTGGATTTGATTTTGGCTGTTCCTCTTGCGTGGCTTACGTACAAGGGTTTTAAAAAAGGACTGGTTTTCGAGCTCTGCTCGTTGGCAGGACTTGTGCTGGGCACGTGGGCTGCAGTGCATTTTTCGGCTTTTGTGGCGGGACTTATCGGCATTGAAGGCAGCAGCGCCATGCTTGTAGCGTTTTTTGTGACCTTCATCGGTGTTGTAATTCTTTCGTACTTTGTGGGAAAAATGGGCAGCGGGATACTGAAAGTGATGCAGCTGGGCTGGCTCGACAAACTGCTTGGCGCTGTGTTCGGGATGCTCAAATGCGTGTGCATACTCAGCGTGCTTTTGTATTACGTCACAATCATCGACCACAAAGGCGAGATTATCACCCCCTCGGCCAAACAGCATTCGCTTCTGTACAAGCCTGTGGAACAGACTGGAAATCTGGTTATTGGCGGTGTGAAGGACTACGTGGCGCAGCATCGCGAAAACTAAAATATTGTGCAGTAGCAAATTAACAAATTGTTGATAAAAAAGGAAAAATAATTTTACAACGTCGCTGAAAAAGCACTAATTTTGCAACAACTTTTAAACGGAAAAAAACGTCATACAATGAAATTTATAATTAACAGTCAGTTATTTGCAAAAAATTTGCAAGCGTTAAGCGGAGTGCTTACCACCAACAACAACGTGCCTATCATCAGTTGCTTCCATTTCAATCTTGATGGCAAAACCCTCACCGTTAAGGCTACCGATTTGGAAACCACTATCATGGCTACCATGGAACTCGACGAGGCCGATGGCGACAACCTGAACCAGATTGCCGTTCCGGCCAAGCTGCTCCTCGACATCCTTAAAAGTCTCAGCGACGAGCCCATCACTTTCTCCGTTGACGAAGCCACCTACAGTATCGAGATCCTGTCGCGCGAAGGCAAATACCATCTTGCCGGACAGAATCCCGAATCCTTCCCCACAATGCAGGACAAAGGCGACACCAACAGTGTTGTTATCAGCGCCTCGGCACTGGTGAACGCTATCACCAAAACCGTTTTCGCCGCCAGCAACGACGACATGCACCAGCAGATGTCGGGCGTGTACTGCGAGCTTTCACCAGAGCACACCACCTTTGTGGCCACCGACGCCCACAAACTCGTCCGCTACCGTCGTCTCGATGTTGCTTCCGAAGAAGCAAAAGGCTTTATTTTCTCAAAAAAGCCCATCAATTTGGTGAAAAACATACTCTTAGCCAACAAGGAAGAATGCGACGTAACTCTCGAATACAACAACACCAACGTGTTCTTCTCGTTCGGTAATATCTTCGTGGCCTGCCGCCTTGTCGACGGAAAATATCCCGACTACGAACGTGCCATTCCCAAGGAAAATCCCTTCCGTCTTACTTTGGACAGGGCTTCGTTCCTCAACTCGCTGCGCCGCGTGTCCATCTTCGCAAGCCAGACCACACATCAGGTGCGCATAAAAACTGGTGGAAACGAGATAACTATCTCCGCCGAGGATATCGATTACAGCAACGACGCCCGCGAACGTCTTGCCTGCGAATACGAAGGTGACCCCATGGAAATAGGCTTCAACGCACGTTTCCTGATGGAGATGATCTCCAACCTCGACACCGAAACCATCGTTATGCAACTTTCGCACCCCAGCCGCGCCGGCATCATTACTCCGGTGATCGACGACGAAAACAACAAAGAGGACATCCTTATGCTCGTTATGCCTGTTATGCTGGCCAACAGCTGATAGGCAACATTTATAGAACACATCTTTTTGAAAAGACGCCCTGCGGCGTCTTTTCTTTTGTGCGTTGAAACCTTCTGGCCCACTAAAAGGAAAATTGTACAGACGCTCGCGCAACGTCTGTGAAAAAAACATTAACTATTTTTTTTATTTTTTACAAAATAAAACGTATATTTGCAGTTTGATACAAATATAAAAATACCGTTATCATGAATAAAACGACATCCTTCCTGTTTGCCGTGGCAATGGCGTTTTCGGCCATGTCGCAGACTGTAGATTTGCGTTTCACGGGCCAGCTTTCGGGCGGCAGTTTTGTCTGTTTGGACAGCGTGAAAGTGGAAAATATAACCCGCGCTTGGAGCGAGACCCTTGTCTATCCCGACACCGTGCTTTCGTTCACCAACGTTGGCATCAACGACGTTCAGGGTGGCGTGTCGTCGCTTAGCGCATACCCCAACCCCATGGGCGGACTCACCACCGTAAGCATGTCGTTGGCACAGAGCGGCACGGTAAACATATCCGTTTACGACCTTTCGGGGCGCTCCGTGGCATGGCACTCGGCCTTTTTGGAGGCCGGAGCCTATGCCTTCAATGTGAGCCTCAAGGCACAGCAGGTGTATCTGCTCGCGGTGGCCACGCCCACAGGCCGGCAGACACTGAAACTCGTCAATACCCACGGCGGCTCCTCCAACGCCGTATCCAACCTCATATTCACCGGCGTGGCGGTGGCGAAAGGCGTAACCACAAGACCTTTCGGCATGGGCGACGCCATGAAATACACGGGTTACGCCACCTTTGACCGCCGCAAGTTGAAAAGTGCCGCGAAACACCAGCGTCAGGATGGGAGCGAGGACATCACCCTCGTCTTCGACGAAGCCAGCGTGATGCCACAGGGCGCTCTTACGGGCGTTTTCTCCATATCGCAGAATGGCAGGGTGCATTTTTCGTCAGGCAACCTGCAGTGGTCGGCCACTGGCGGCATGACGAGTAACACCACACATACAGTGGCCGGAGCGGGCACCGCCGACGGCACTTGGCGTTTTGCCCCCAACCAATGGGATGTGATAGGCGAGTCCAACGTCAACATATCATCGTCGTACAACGGCTGGATAGACCTCTTTGGCTGGGGCACAAGCGGCTACGGCAACAAGCACCCCTACCTCATCGATCAGCGCCCGGCGTTTTACGTGAACGGAGTCAACAGCATCAGCGGCACCAACTACGACTGGGGAGTGTTCAACGCCATCTCCAACGGCGGCGACGCCCCTGACTTATGGCGCACTCTCACCTTCGACGAGATGCAGTACTTGCTATTCTACCGGCATACCCTTTCAGGGATTCTCTTTGCCAAAGCAACCTTGGAGAACACGGCGGGCTTGGTTCTGTTCCCCGACAACTGGGATTCCACGGCTTTCGCCATAAACAACGCCAACGACGGCGGCGCCGATTTTTCGGTGAACAACATAGTGCAGTCTGACTGGATGTCCATTCTGGAGCCCGCGGGATGCGTGTTTCTGCCTGCGGCGGGTTACCGCTACGGCACCCAGGTTAACGACGTTGGCGTGAGCGGCAATGTGTGGTTATCCACATACTACGACGAGAGGGACGCGCACTCGCTGCGTTTCACCGGCACCGGTATGCGTTCGTTCGGCAATTTCCGCTATTGCGGAGGGTCGGTGCGTCTTGTGTGCGACGAAACGGCCATCCGACCCATCGTTACCACCGACTCCATAAGCAACCTCGACGACCATAGCGCCCGTACCGGCGGCAACGTAGTTTCCGACGGCGGCACCCCCGTAACAGAGCGCGGTGTTTGCTGGAGCACCTCGCAGAATCCCACCGTNNCACACCACCAACGGCACCGGCACAGGAGCCTTCACTATCAGTCTCTCCGGCCTCAGCGCCAACACCGTTTATTACTTGCGCGCCTACGCCACCAATAGGGTGGGCACGTCATACGGCCAGCAAATGGTGTTCAC
>DBXF01000087.1:51559-51713 GCA_002309295.1 Bacteroidales bacterium UBA1219
CCGTTACGGCCCGCGGCGTGTGCTGGGGCACCACGCACAACCCCACCATTTCAGGCAACCACACCACCAACGGCGGCGGCACAGGATCGTTCACCAGCATACTCACACAGCTTATCCCCAGCACCACGTACTACGTGCGCGCCTACGCCACCAA
>DBXF01000094.1 GCA_002309295.1 Bacteroidales bacterium UBA1219
CCCCACCTTTTAGGATCGCGACCGCAGGGAGCAATCCGGCCCTGAGCAAGTACCGAACTTGTTCGGGGACTTGCAGGTGCAAAAAAACAAGAACCGCTCGGCGGTGCAAACTATCGGTTTTGAGTTCCCCACCTTTTAGGATCGCGACCGCAGGGAGCAATCCGGCCCTGAGCAATTGCTGATTATTATTTGTTTAACTCCCAACCCCAAATTACAAACAAATCTTTCCTTGCCACGTATCCCTTTCCAGCAGACGTTTTTCCACAAGCAGTGGGATGGTTTCGTTGCGTATAAGTTTACCTGAGGCGTCGCGCCAGCTGCGTTCGGGAGTGGCTTGGTAGCGAGGAGGCACCTCGCCGGCAAAACGTTCCACCACAATGTCGCTGCGCAAATGCTCCAAAAAATCCACCACAAACTCCACATATTCGGCAAGTTGCCAAGCAGGGTAGAGGTGTGGGTTGTTGCGATAATCGGCTTCTATGGCGGTGTTTTTGAGTATCTGCAACTGATGGAATTTCAGTGAGTTGAGAGGCAGTTCGTTAATCATAGCCACCTCGTCGAGCATCATCTGTCGTGTTTCGCCGGGTAGCCCGAAAATCAGATGTCCGCCAGCGTGTAAGCCGCGTTTGGCGGTAGCTTCGATGGCCTTGCGTGTGGTGGCAAAGTCGTGGCCGCGGTTGATGTATCGCAGGGTGCTGTCGTAGCAGCTCTCGATGCCGTATTCCACAGCTACATAGTGCTTTTGCGCAAGCTCCTCGATGTAGTCCAGCTTTTCGTCGTCGATGCAGTCGGGACGCGTGCCTACCACAATCCCAATCACTTTGGGGTGGGAGAGGGCTTCCTCGTAGAGACGTTTCAGTTCGGGCAATGGCTTGTAGGTGTTGGAAAAAGCCTGGAAATAAGCTAGATAGCCCACCGATTTGCGGTAACGCCACTCGTGGAACTCAATGCCTTCGTCAAGTTGTTGGGTGATAGACTTTTGCGGATTGCAGTAGGAAGGGTTGAAGGCGTTGTTGTCGCAAAATATACATCCGTTGTGCGAAACGCTCCCGTCGCGGTTGGGACAGGTGAATCCGGCATTTATGGATAGTTTCTGCACCCTTTGTCCGAACTGTTTTTTGAAAAAGTTGGAGTAGGAGTTGTATCGGCGGTCGTCGCCCCAAGGGAAAGTGCTCATTGTCAGTCTTTTTTGCTGGCAAGTATGTCGATTATTGGCACAAAGTTGAGGGGAATTTTGTTTTTGGCGGTATATGACTGCAGGTGTAGCAGACAGGCTGTGTCGGAGGAAGTTACGGTGTCGGCGCCAGTGGCGAGTATGGCCTCCACTTTTCTTCGGGCGAGTTCGGTGGATATGGCTTCGAAATCCGAAGCAAAGCCCATGTTGCCCCATCCGCAGCAGGTGTGCTGCACGTCGTTGGGAAGTTCGACAAGTTCCAGACCTTCGGTGTTACGCAACAATACGCGAGGCTCGTCGTGCAGCCCGTAGTCGTTGAGTGTGTGGCAGTTATCCAAAAACACCACCTTGTGGGGAAAAGCGTTGTTCACGCAAGTGATGTTCAAAAAATTGACAAGGAAATCGGTGATGTCGTGAATTTTCTTGCAAAAGACAGGATATTCGATGTGGTATGCCGAGTTGAAAAACAGTTTGGGGAACGCTTTGCGGATATATGCCACCCAAGCGCTCGACGAGCATACAACATGGTTGGAGCCCGAAAACTGTTTGAAAAGCCTCTCGCCCAGCAGTTTGGCATTGTCGTAATCGCCAGCCTCGTAATGCTCTTTGCCGCACGAAGTCTGCTGCATCGGGTAGTTTGTCTCGATGCCGAGGTCGTTGAGGATTTTTATCAGGTTGAAACCCGTTTGGGCCGAAAACTGGTCGTCGGCGGTGGAAATCATTATGTCCACTTTGGTGTTGTTCATTGTGCTAATGCTTTGAGTGTTACGAAGTTGTTTTGGAGACGAACGAAACGCCTCTTTTGCAAATATACGCAAAAAATCGGTATCAACCACACACTTTTTCTTCAATATCTGAATGTCGTTGGATTTGTGAATGTTATTTGTAGAAATAACACATGTTATACATTTTATAATATCATGAAATTGTGTTACAGAAAAAGATTTTTTGCCAAAGATGTACTAAATTCAAAATAAAGTCGTATTTTTGCAAAACTAAATTAAAAGAACTGCCGTATGTCGAAAATAAGGATAATGTTTATAGTTTTGGCGTTGCTGCTTGTTAGTGCGAACGTCAAGGCGCAGAACGCCCCCAACAAGAGATACAACCTTGTGGTAACCAGTGCCGACGCCACGCAGGGCAGCGTGGAGGGCGGCGGGTATTACGCACAGTCGCAGACCACCGTCATTACGGCGTTTCCGCAACGCAACTATCGTTTCTCGCACTGGAGCGATGGCTCCGCCGAGAATCCCCGCACCATCACAGTGGACAAAGATGCAGAAATCAAAGCCCATTTCGCCTACACGGGCTGTGTGGTGAATGTGAAAATTACTCCCGAAGGCGGCGGAACTGCAATTGGTGCAGGACGTTACTCACCTGGCGACAGCGTGGCGGTAGTGGCTCGTCCCAACCCTGGATACACATTTGCTTGCTCTGTAGATAAAACGGAGATAACGCACTCGTTCATAGCACGATACAATACCACTTACAACCTCACCGTTAAGTTCATGCCCGTTGGCACCAATCCCGACGACTATAAAGGCAAGGACGCTGGCAAGGACTTCGACACCGACGTTATCTACAACCGCGACATCAATCTTTACCCCAATCCCGTGGAGACCGAGCTCACCGTGTCGGGCACGTATATGTACAAAATCGATTTGTATAGCGTTGACGGACAATTGATTAACTCATACCCCGGTGTCAACGGACGAATTTACAACATCGATGTGCAGAAACTCCCCGCAGGCTCGTACTACCTGAATGTGGAAACCGCACGCGGAATGTTTACAAGGAAGTTTATAAAACGATAGTGATTGGTGATTAGTGATTAGTAGTCAGGGGTCAGTTGCCCTGAAAGGGCGATAGAATACAGCCGTGGGTGAAGAAAGGTTCAGTGAACCTTTCGATAGCCCGAAGGGCGGAGAACAACAATTCCTTGTGATTTGTAATAAAATCAAATTAGCTGAAAGGGCAAAAGATTTCATGTGTTTTTATATTATTAAATAATGAATTGTTGGCGTTTGTAAATTGTTGTTTTTGATTGTTTTCCAAAAAAACGCTTCAGAATTCAGAATTCCGAATTCCGAATTTGAAAAATTATTCGTATATTTGCAAAACGTAAGTTTAGGACAATAAATAATAAAGTAATAATAATCAGTAAAATACGTAGTAAAATGCAAAAAAAAGGTAATAAATACGGTGTTCACCGTGTAATTGAGCCCAAGGGCGTTCTGCCGCAACCGGCAAACAAGATCGACAACAACATGGACGAAATCTACGACAACGAAATCCTGATCGACGTGCAGACGTTGAACATCGATTCCGCTTCGTTCACCGATATTCACAATTATGCCAAATCCCAGGCCAAGAACCCCAACGACGAGGCCGAAGTGATGGAAGAGATAAAGAAAGAGATGCTCCTCAACGTTGAGCTGCAGGGCAAACACCGCAACCGTCGTACCGGTTCGGGCGGCATGCTGCTGGGTAAAGTGGAGAAAATCGGCGACGCTCTGAAAGGCAAAATCGACCTCAAAGAAGGCGACCGCATAGCTACTCTGGTTTCCCTTTCGCTCACTCCTCTGCGCATCGACGAAATCCTCGCCATCCGTCCCGACGTTGACCAAGTGGACATAAAAGGCAAGGCCATCCTGTTCGAGAGCGGTATCTACGCCAAGATTCCCAACGACATGCCCGAAAAGCTGGCCCTCAGCGCTTTGGACGTGGCTGGTGCTCCCGCACAGACAGCTAAACTGTGCCACTACGGCGAGACCGTTGTTATCCTCGGCGCCGGCGGAAAGAGCGGTATGCTCTGCTGCTACGAAGCCAAGAAACGTGTAGGCGTTACCGGCAAGGTTATCGGTATTGCCAACAGCCCCAAGAGCACACAGCGTATCAAAGACCTCGGTTTCTGCGATATCGTTGAGAGCGCTGCCGGAATGACTCCCGTTGAGGTTTACGAAATGGTAGAACGTCTCACCAACGGCAAAATGGCCGACGTTACCATCAATTGCGTCAACGTTCCCGACCAGGAGATGACAGCCATCCTCATCACCAAGGACGACGGTGTGGTTTATTTCTTCTCCATGGCCACCAGCTTCACCAAGGCAAGTCTCGGCGCCGAAGGTATCGGAAGCGACGTGAANNGGCTACACCAAAGGCCACGCCGAGTTTACACTGCAGGAACTCCGCGAATGTCCCAAACTGCGCAAGATTTTCGAAGAACTCTACGCATAAGACAAAAACTTCATAATGTTTTAAGGCGGTCGCTAAACGACCGCCTTTTTTATTAAATATGTGAAATTCAAAAAAAATGTGTATATTTGCAAAACATTAAAACAATGTTTTGTATTGCAAACCATTGAAAAACAAATAAATAATTGTAAATAAACATAAATGATGAAAAAAATTATATTCTTTTCAGCTATGTGCCTGACACTTGCTGTATGTGTAGCATGGATTTCTCCCAAAAACGAAACAGCATCCAACGCCTCGGCTATAGACAACAAGCATTCGGCATACGTGGATTTGGGACTTCCGAGTGGCACAAAATGGAAAGCCACCAACGAACCCGGCATGTTCGACTACGAAGCCGCCACCACACGTTTTGAAGGAAAACTACCCACCGCCATACAACTTTACGAATTGTGCAACAAATGCAAATGGACATGGCTTGGCAACGGCTATCGTGTTACCGGTCCCAACGGCAACTCCATAGTATTGCCCACCACCGGCAAGCGCGACTGCGAGGGTAATGTGCAGAATTTCACATTGGAAGGCTACTATTGGTCGTGCACATCCAACGGCGACGGTGTGGATCGTCTTTTCATGTCGCAGGGACACGTGGGAATAAGCAAGGACAAGCAATGCTCCGGCATGTGCGTTCGTCTTGTGAAAAACCGCAAATAAGTTAGCTTTTCTTAGAAAAATACCTGTTTTTTTCGTCTGTCAAAATTCCTATGGTACGTAAATTGTTACATACGGGCTTGGTTTGCTTTATAGCGTTGTCGATGTGTATGCAATGGAGCTGCACAAAGGGTTATGACGACGAAGACGAGGATGAAATAGAAGAAGAGACGGAAGAGCCTTCGGGGTTTATAAATCTCGGTTTGCCAAGCGGATTGCAATGGAACGCCACCGACGAGAGCGGCTTTTACACTTTTCTTGACGCCTTTCAGCATTTTCGTAGCAGTTTGCCGAGCGACGAACAGTTTAATGAATTGTTGCAAAAATGCCGATGGGTGTGGCAAAGCGATTATAAAAGATACAAGATAATAGGTCCCAACGGTAATTATATTTATATGACAACCGCCGGTTACAAAACTTGTAGCGGTAATTTGTATAATGTGGGATACGGCGGTTACTACTGGTCGTCAACCGAAAACGAATCGGGCACTACAGCCGTGGGACTCGATTTCGATGCATCGAACAAAGGACTGCATCCCGACTCCAAGTGCAGCGGCCGCTCCGTGCGTCTGGTAAGAAACTGATTGTTGCAAAACGACGTCTTCGGGTGTCATCAGATAAAGTCACAATCGTTGTTTCAGAATCTATATTATAACAAAGTAATAATAAGGAGGTTAGTTATTATGAATGCAAAAGGTTTATTTTTTTCATTGTTGGCAATGATAGGTTTTGTTGCCTACGCAACGGCGCAGAATGCCACAATCCCATATAGCTGCGATTTCGAGAGTTCTACCGAATTGGCCTGTTGGCGTTTTCAAAACACAGCCAACAACAGATGGACTTTCGGCCATGCAACAAATAATGGAGGCACAACGTCGATGTACATATCCAACGATAATGGATTGACAAATTCGTTTACTTATGAAAGAAAGGCCGTTGCCGCCTACCGAAATGTCGCTTTACGTTCGGGCGTGTATTCGGTTTCGTATGATTGGAAAATGGATGGCTACTCTTGGAATCCAAACCTTACCACCACACAATTAATGCGAGTCATGCTTGTCCCGGATGCTACAACCTTGCCCAACGACTCCATCTTGTACCTGAACTTGAGAAACAACGTTTTGCCTACAGGCGCTATCCCGCTCGACGACAACAATCCACTTGTCGGTTCTTCGGGCAGTTGGACAAATTTCAGAAGCAATCAGGTGCTTGTAAATGCCACAGGCACATACAAGTTGCTTTTTGTTTGGGTTAATTATAGTACTTCTAATACACCTGCCGCCGTGGATAATATTATGCTGGACTACGTTTCTTGCCCGCAACCGCTTAACGTTACTGCAACGGTTGTCGGCGATTCCATCGAGGTGGACTGGACCAGTTTTAACAACAACAATCCGGCCCTGGGATGGATTGTGGAATACAAATCGCGTTATTCCAATGCTCCTGCAATAGAAATGACTACTCCGAGCAAGCCGTTTATAATCCATCGCTCGGGACTTACCCCTAATTCCTATTACGACATTCGTGTGAGAGTCCTTTGCGACACTGCCGACACCAGCGACTACAGCGCAACCGCTTCGGCAGCATATAAGATGATTCAACCGACGGGACGCTTTGTTTATGACACCCTTACAGCTCCAAATGTTTTATGTACCTACGGCACCTACAATCAGTATGGCAATTATTCTGCCGCTTATCCGGGACCATACGCCAATGTGGGAGTTGTGGATTCCGGCTCTTGGGATTATGTAAGAAGTCGCCACACCGTTCATCGCAATTTGAACGAAAAGGATTCTTGTACGGGTTATGTCATGCCAACGATATACGACGGAACAAGCATTTACTCATCGTTCCATCAGATGTATCACTATACGGCATCGGTAAGGTTGGGCGGCGTGTACGGACATTACCAAGCCCAAGCCATTTCGTACGAGATTGATGTGGATTCAGCCGCCGCCGATGTGATGATGGTGAACTTCGCTTTTGTCGAAACATCGCTATACACTTCATCCACAGGCTATATACCACGTCTTGTGATAGACATTGTAGATACAAACAACACAGTGCTCAATGTGGTTACCGACGTGGCTGGCTTTTATCCTCTTACAAATTATTGTCGGGCTACAAACTCTTATTATAAAGATTGGTCGAGGGTGGCTGTGAATATGACACCATACCACGGACAGAAAATTAAACTGCGTTTCGCGACTTTCGGATGCGGTCATTGCATATATTTTGCCTCATACGCCTATCTGATTCCCGATTTCCGCAATGCCTCACTTGTGAGCACCGACTACGGCAGCAAATCGAACACCACTACCTTTGCCGCCCCCGACGGATATAAATACAAATGGTATCTGCTTTCTGACCCGTCGACCATTATCGACAGCACCCAAACAGCCTCCATACCCAATGGCAATGGTTTTGCCTGCGAGCTTACCGACCTGTTTGGCAATGTGAAGGTGCTCCGCTCTTTTGCCGCACCGCGCGTGCCGCACTCCGACTTCGTTTGCAATGTCCGCAATATCGACTGCAACTCCAAGGAGATACAGCTAATCAATAACTCGTACATGACGGTGGATTCGCTCAACGGCAGAAGAATAGACGGAATAGAGGACTTCTATTGGTCGTTCAACGACGGCGAGAAGGTGTCGTTTTTCAACAACTACACTTTTACTACAACAGAAACCGGATTGATGAAAATTTCCCTTATCACAAGTACGGCCAACAACACTGTTTTCGACACACTGTCGCAAACAATCGACCTGAGTTATGTGCCTTCGCGCAGCGATATTTTCGACACCATCAACTATGGCGAGAACTACGCTTTTGCTGGCAGAACGCTCACACATACAGGCGTTTACAACGATACACTGACTTCCGTTTATGGTTGCGACAGCATAGTTTCGCTGCACCTGCATGTAACAGGCGATGTATCAATCGAAACAGCCAATCTTGAAAATGTCAAAGTTTATCCGAATCCTGTATCCAAATCGCTTGTGATAGACGGCGCCGAGGTTGTGGCATCGTCGGTTTACGACGGCACAGGTAAGATTGTCCTGAAATACGGTCGCGAAACTGCTATCGAAGTGTCGAAACTAGCAGCAGGCATCTACACAATACGCGTTGAAACTCCTTTCGGAGTGGCAACAAGAAAGTTCGTGAAGCAGTAAGTTTGTAGAATGTTTTATAAAACTAAGATTTGTAAAAATAATTTGACGATTCAATTTTTTTTTTGTAATTTTGCAGAATTAAATCATTATCTAGAAATATCTTTACATGGATGAAGAAATCGGCTCTTTTGTATGTAGTGATGTGCCTTTTGGCATTTGTTGTCAATGCTCAGATATGTGAACCTGTCAGTGATTTCGAGGAAAACGGCATATACTATAAGATAACAAGCCACACAGCACCATATACTGCTGCTGTAGCTTCATCCTTGCCAAAACGTTATTCGGGGTCTGTGGTTATTCCCGAATCCGTTACATACAATGGAATTACATACAAAGTAACGGCAATCGCAAAAGGAGCTTTTTGGTGTTGTCGCGATCTTACATCAGTAACTATTCCAAACACAGTCGTCGTAATACAAGAAAGTGCGTTCGTTGATTGCATTGGATTGAAATCGCTTTCTGTGCCAAATTCAGTGAAAATAATTGAAAAAGAGGCGTTTTCCAGCTGTACAGGACTTGAAACCCTGACAATTGGCCGCTCATTGGCCAGAATAGACAGCGCTGCGTTTGCATACACCAAGAAACTTTCACATATTGAGGTGTCGGCACAAAACACCCATTTTAAGGTTGTGGACGATGTGTTGTATTCAGCGTCGATGGATATCCTTGTACTATATCCGGCCGCAAAGAAAGGCGTTTTTACAGTCCCCAAAAAGGTTGTAGCCATCGGAAATAGCGCTTTTTGCGGATGTGAGGGACTTACGGGAATTTCTTTTCACAACAATTTGCGTAGCATTGGCGAAACAGCTTTTCTCAATTGCAGTTCCCTCTACATTGTTTGCATACCCAAACGTGTCAGGAATATTGCTCATTCGGCTTTTGGCTTTTGCAGCTCCCTTTCAGCCTTTGTGGTTGATGCTATAAATCGTCGTTACACGGCAACCGACGGTGTGTTGTACACCAAACACATGGACACCCTTGTGGCTTTTCCCGCTGGTAGAAAGGTCGTTACATATAACATTCCCTCAACAGTAACAACAATAGGAGAAAATGCTTTTTGGGGATGCGAAATCGCATATATCGATCTGCCGTGCTCTGTGAAGACTGTCGATGATTATGCTTTCCATTTCTGCACTTTGGAAAAAATAACATTCGGTCAGTCGCTGGAAAGTGTTGGCAATTTCGCATTTGGGTTATGTCAGAATCTCAAATCGGTAGCATTGCCGAATTCGCTTAAAGAAATAGGGAAAAGCGCATTTGCGGTTTGTAATTCATTGACGGATGTACTGATTGGCGATTCAGTGAAAAAGATAGGGGAAGGGGCTTTTTCAGGTTGTGAGAAACTCTCCTCGGTAATCTTTGGAAAATCTGTTGACATTGTCGAAGATATGGCTTTTTTAAGTTGTAAGTCATTGGAACGCTTGGTTTTCAAGGGACAGAAACCTCCGACCTTTGGTTTGACAGCATTCTATTTAATGCCGTCTTCCGATGCAGTAACTGTGCCGATGGGAAACGGCAAAAGCAAAAAATATATTCCAAATGCCCCTTCTACCGATGTAATAGTGCCTTGTGGTGCCAAAAACATATATTCCGAGCGACTTGCGGAATGGTACGATGATGTCCAGGAAGACTGCGAGTGATAATTTGGCTTCATGATTTGAAAATCAAATAGATAAAACGAATTACAAAATCCCGTCAGGTCTTTTTTTAAAATACCCCATACGAGGGAAATTAAAAATAGCCCGTAGGGCTTTTCTTTTAGTAACAACATGCAAGGAAAGCGAATAGCAAATAGCCCCGTCAGGGCTTTTCTTATGGTAAAAACTTGCGAAGAAAATGAAATGATAGCCCGTTAGGGCTTTTCTTTAATATTAATCCATATCGTGAAACACATATTTTTCGTCATATTCGATGCCGAATAATTTCAAAAACGAAATATATTCGTCTTTGAATGTCTGTTTGCTATGGTGGGTTTCTTGATTCTGGATATATTTCACGACGTTATCCACCTGCGATTTACCGTATGAAAAGGCACCGAAACCTTCCTGCCATGCGAAATTGGATTTGACAAATCCTTTCTCTTTTATCCACAATGTGGAGGCTCGTTTGACATTTTGCACCAAATCGGAAATTGATTGCGATGGGTTGAGACTCAAAAAAATATGGGCGTATAGGTCAAATTGCAGGATG
>DBXF01000001.1:0-137 GCA_002309295.1 Bacteroidales bacterium UBA1219
GAAAATCCGTTGTTCGTCAAATTCATGAATATCGTTGACAAATACCGCACCATGGGCGTCCGCACCAATGCCGACACCCCCGAGGATGCCCGCAAGGCCATCGAATTCGGTGCCGAAGGTATCGGTCTGTTCCGTAT
>DBXF01000001.1:304-5318 GCA_002309295.1 Bacteroidales bacterium UBA1219
CCCCCGCTGCACGAATTCGTTCCGCAGGATGAGGAAAAACAGCGCAAAGTGGCCGAGGAACGCCATATCGATTTCGAGACACTGAGAAAACGTGTTGAGGAGATGCACGAAGTGAACCCGATGATGGGTCTGCGCGGTGTGCGTCTGGGTATCGTTTACCCCGAAATCACCGAAACTCAGTTCAGCGCTCTGTTCTCGGCTACCGCCGAATTGCTGAAAGAAGGCAAACACCCCATCTTGGAGATAATGGTTCCTCTGACAATCAACTCCATGGAGCTGAAACACCAGAAAGCCATCGCCGACCGCGTTCACAAACGTATTCAGGAGAAATACGGCATCAATTTCGACTATAAGTTCGGTACCATGATCGAGATACCGCGTGCTGCTCTGGTAGCCAACAAGATAGCTGAAGTTGCCGAGTTCTTCTCCTTCGGTACCAACGACCTTACACAGATGACCTTCGGTTTTTCGCGCGACGACGTTAACTCCATCGTTGCCAAATACATGGAGGACAAGATCATCATGGCCGACCCGTTCAACACCTTCGACCAAGAATGTGTGGGCGAACTGGTTAAGATAGGCGTGGAACGTGGACGCAGCCAGCGCGCCAACCTGAAATGCGGCGTGTGCGGCGAACACGGCGGCGACCCAACTTCGGTTGAGTTCTTCTACAAGACAGGCCTCAACTACGTGTCCTGCTCGCCTTTCCGCGTGCCCGTGGCTCGTCTGGCCGCAGCTCAAGCAGCTATCAAAAACTCCAAATAATTTTGGATAATCATTCAAAAGAGGATGCTCCAGCATCGGACGCATCCTCTTTTTTTTAAATATGTATCAACAAAAAAAGTAAAACGATGAAAAAAACTTGTATTATTTCTTTATTTTTGGTGGCAGTGTTCTCGCTGCATTTCACCACAGCCAACGCTCAAGATTTCGAACGTTTCGAGGTTGGCGGACAGTTCGGCATTAACCTGCAGAACGGTATGGGTGCCGTGGAATTTTCGCCTGTGGTGGGTTACCGAGTTTTCAAATTTTTCACAGTAAATGTCGGCTTAATAGGCGAATACCTTTGGAACAAGGAAAACGAGATGTCGGAATGGAACTACGGTCTTTCGGCCGGTGCCCGTTTGACGTTGTTCGATTTGATTTATGTCGAAGGTAAAGGCGTTTGGAATCCTCGTGTGATTCATTACAAAGCCATTGACCTGAAAGAACGTTCCACCGACAATGTGCAACTGTGGGCCGGCGCCGGTTACCGTCAGCAGCTGGGCTCCAACGCATATACATACGTCGGTATTTACTACGATTTCATACCTTTGATAAAAAACAACCCCGAGTTGGTAAACGACTACAATCCCCGTGTTGAAGCAGGAGTGATATATTCTTTCTAAAATGCCCAACATCTTACTTCTGGAAACCGCAACACCGGTCTGCTCCGTGGCTATTGCCGAGGATGGCAAAGTCGTATCAAGCCGCAAGAGTGCCGAGCCCAACGCCCATTCATCCAAACTTGCTGTGTTTGTGGATGAGGTGATAAAAGAGTGGGGGAGGGGAATGTCGTCGCTCGACGCCGTGTGCGTGAGCAGCGGTCCGGGCTCATACACTGGACTGCGGATAGGCGTCTCCACCGCCAAAGGGCTTTGCTACGCCCTCGACAAACCGCTGATTGCCGTGGAGACGTTGCAAGGCATGGCCAACCTTTTTCTGATGCAAAACCCTGATTTCGATGGTTTTGTGTGTCCGATGATAGACGCCCGCCGTATGGAGGTTTATACCGCCATGTTCGATAACAAAGGTGCCCGTTTGGAGCCTACCACTGCCGAAGTGATTGGCCCCGAGAGTTTCGGCGGCTATCTGGCAAAGGGCGATGTGGCATTTGTCGGTGACGGAGCGGAGAAGACGAAAGAGATTCTGGGAGCGTACCCCAACGCCGTTTACGGACTGCCGTTCGAATTCTCGGCACAAGGCCTGCTGGCCGAGGCGATTCGTCGCTACAAGGAAGGCGTTTTCGAGGACGTGGCCTATTTTGAACCGTTCTACCTCAAGGACTTTGTGGCAAAGAAACCGGTTGTGAAAGGACTGGGGAAAATGGAAAGTTGAAAATTGAAAATGGAAAGAAATTTGTCAAAGGTCAAAAGTCAAATGACCAGAGACCTCTGACCACAGACCAAAAAACATGAGTAAAACATCACGAGGAAAGAAGATTTGCGGATATTTGAAGGGTATCCGTCGTAAGATTGCCGAGGAAAACGACATTAAGCTCGACATCCCCGAATGCACCTACGAAGGCGAGTGCCGCGGCACCTGTCCGCGCTGCGAGTGGGAGGTGCAGTACTTGGAAAAGACGCTTTTCGAACGGATGAAACTCGGCAAGATTGCCACCATTTCGGGCCTTGCCCTCGGACTTACGGCCTGTGGCGCGAATTTTGACTCTCAAACTGACGATGATATAATGGGTGTTATGCCATATCCTTTTGAGGACATGGATACTCTTCCTCCTAACTATATTGATACATTTGTGGGTGTAGATGAAGTGTATATTACCCCGGAAAAAATGCCCGAATTCCCTGGTGGAGAGCAAGCATTGTACGAATTTCTTGCAAAAAATATAAAATACCCTCAGGCTGCCAAAGATAGCAACATCCAAGGAAAAGTATTTGTCCAGTTTGTTGTGGAAAAAGACGGAAGTATAACCAATGCCAAAGTTTTAAGGGATATAGGTGGTGGCTGCGGCGAAGAGGCTCTGCGTGTGGTGAAAATGATGCCGAAATGGAAGCCAGGTGAGATAAGAGGTCAAATAGTGAGAGTGCAATACGTTCTGCCAGTTAAATATGAGTTGAATTGAAAGTGCTTGAGACTTAATGTATTAGACGGCTTCACTGAGACTGGCGGCTAAAGACAATCATAAATAACACTGATCACAGTTCACAGTTCACAGTTCACAGTTCACACACACATATATGAGTAAAACATCACGAGGAAAGAAGATTTGCGGATATTTGAAGGGTATCCGTCGTAAGATTGCCGAGGAGAACGACATTAAACTCGACATTCCCGAATGCACCTACGAAGGTGAGTGCCGTGGCACCTGTCCGCGCTGCGAGTGGGAGGTGCAGTATTTGGAAAAAACGCTTTTCGAACGGATGAAACTTGGTAAGATTGTCACCATTTCGGGCCTCGCCCTCGGACTTACGTCGTGTAGTTATTTGGGTTTTCCTCCGTTTCAGACTTCTGGAATGGTGGAAAATACCGACACCGAAAATATCGAGCAAGCCGATACCCTGCCGTTGCCGCCTCCACCTCCACCCCCTCCTGAAGAATACTACATGGATGAAAGAAACATTGATACAACTGTTATAGAAGAAGATGATGAAGGAAAGGAATTAGCTGGAGTAGTGGTTGTAACACAACCACAATTCCCCGGGGGAGAGGATGCTCTATACGAATTCCTTGCAAATAATCTGAAATATCCTCAGGCTGCCAAAGACAGTAATATTCAAGGAAAAGTTTATGTTACTTTTGTGGTGGAAAAGGATGGCACTTTAACCAATCCGAGAGTTGTAAGGGACATCGGTGGTGGATGCGGCGAAGAGGCTCTGCGTGTAGTGAAAATGATGCCGAAATGGAAACCGGGAGAGCAATTTGGGGAAATAGTAAGAGTGCAATATACTCTGCCAATTCTTTTTGAATTGAATAAAAGTCACTTCTAGGCTATTTCGTCAAGTTTGGTGGGCTTAAAACCAATTGTAAATTGTAAATTGTTAATTGTTAATTGAATTCGCATGGCGAATTACTAAATAATTGTCTTTTTGCTTTTTTTTTCGTACCTTTGTTTTTGTTTCAATGGCTTGTCGCAAGATGTAAACCGTTGAAATATAGTTTGATATTTTGTAAAATGTAAAACAGTATGGACTCTTTTTCGGACACTTTTGGCAATGTGGAGCCTGTGATTTTGGAGGATACCGTTCTGGACAACGGCATGCGCTACGTGCGCGCCATCCCACAAGGGGGAGTGTGCTCGCAGATGATAGAGGTGCTGATAAACGGCGAAGTGATTGAGGCTGTGCGTTATACCGGCGGCTGCAGCGGCAACACGCAGGGTGTGGCGGCATTGGTGAAAGGGATGTCGGCATCCGAGGCTGCCAAGCGTATCGAAGGCATACAATGCGGCGGCAACATCACCTCCTGTCCCGACCAGCTGTCGAGGGTGCTGAAACATATTTTGAATAAAAAGTAATTACATATTTAACATACAGATAGTTATGGCTAACAACGAAGAGATTTTCAAAAAGATAATTTCCCACGCCAAGGAATACGGGTTTATTTTCCCGTCGAGCGAGATTTACGACGGTCTGGCCGCCGTTTACGACTACGGTCAGCTGGGAGTAGAACTGAAAAACAACATCAAACAATACTGGTGGAAATCGATGGTGCAGTACCACGAAAACATAGTGGGCATCGACTCTGCCATCTTTATGCACCCCAAGATTTGGAAGGCATCGGGCCACGTGGACGCTTTCAACGACCCACTGATAGACAACAAGGACTCGAAGAAACGTTACCGCGCCGATGTCCTTATCGAAGACCATATCGCCAAAATCGAGGACAAAATCCGCAAGGAGGTGGAGAAAGCCGCCAAACGTTTCGAGAATTTCGACGAGGCGATGTTCCGTTCCACCAACGCCCGAGTGCTTGAAAATCAGGCCAAAATCGACGACATCACCCGCCGCTACTCCGAGGCAATGAACGCCAACGACCTCGAGGCCGTGCGCCAGCTGATTCTCGACTTGGGCATAGTATGTCCCATCTCCGGAACCCGCAACTGGACCGAGGTGCGTCAGTTCAACCTGATGTTCGCCACACAGATGGGCTCCGTGGCCGAAGGCGCCGATACCATCTACCTGCGTCCCGAGACGGCTCAGGGCATTTTCGTGAATTTCCTCAACGTACAGAAAAGCGGCCGCATGAAAATACCTTTCGGCATAGCGCAGATTGGCAAGGCTTTCCGCAACGAGAT
>DBXF01000091.1 GCA_002309295.1 Bacteroidales bacterium UBA1219
ACCACATCAGTGGTTCCTTTTTTTATGTATAGAAGTGTTGGATATGTATTACCTTTTTTTCTTGTTTACCACCATAGCAGCTTGTATTTCGCCTTGGGGGCATAGCTTCTGAAAGTTTCTGCCAAAGCGTAAATATAAGGCAACTCGGCCTTGAACTTGTCGATATCGTTTTCAAGTATTGCCTTTCGAATATTCCTAAAAATAACATCGAGGTTTCCCACATTAGTTTTCCGATCGTGCGTAAGGTCTTCGCTTAAGGCCCACCGCCATTTGTATTGTAGCACCATCGTTCCACAATCCATGCAGGAAGTTGCCAAACCCGTGTCAGGTATATTGCAATAGTCCTCAACATCGAAGTATGATGCGGTTGCCACCGCCCAATGTATCAAGGAAAGGAGCGAGTCCATGTCGGACTTCTCGATTTTCAGCCGATGGATGTTGGTGTCCATCTGCGGCTCTCTCCGAGCCTTCAATAAAAGCTCGGTATGATCGGTTGCATATATCCATAGTGGCTTGCTTGTCCACCCCTGACGTTTTAGCATTGAAAAAAGGACGCATCCCTGTGTAGTCGGCATTTCTGTATACCACGCGAGACGTGCCGAAGTAGCGCCATGCAATGGCTCCAAACGTTTGCTCTGTGCCACGGCAGTGGCAGTTATGACAAGCATCGCTGCGTAGAGCATCATCTTCTTTTTCATATTTTGTAGAAGTTTATGTTGTCTTTTAAGATTGTATTACAAAAGCAGAGTCAAAGTGTTTTATCTGCTCTGCCTTGAGAGGGTTTTCATGTTTTTCTTGAAGTCTTTTACAAACACTTTATACCATTTGTCGGAGGAGTACTGGCTTATGGCGTCCACGGCGGCATCGTAGTCGTAGTTTTGCTTGTTCATGTCATAGGCCATGAGTTTTGCCATACGTTGCTGTACTTTCTTGGTATCTGTGTCTTTGTATCCCATGTCTTTCAGTGCTCCGAGGGCTTCAAGGGCCACCATATAGTCTTTGTGGCGCATCAGTATTTCTATGGCTTTCAGTGTGAGGTCGGTGTTGTCGATGTTTACAAGTATCTGACGCAGTGGGGTGTGTTTTATGTTGGCCGATTCGAGGTCGTACATGTTGTACATGGTTTCGAGCGAGCCGTATTGCTGCAGGTAACTGGCGGTGTCGCCGGAACGGAGTATAGTGTACGCGTTGTCGAGACGGTCGATGTATTCGAGCGGTTTCTCTATCTGTTTCATCAGGGCTTTGAGCTTGCTCTTGTCGAGTTTGCATTTGCGTGTTTCGGGCACGGCAAGGGCTTCGCGGATGTATGCCTCGGCTTTGTAGTAGTCGCTGCGTTTGATGCAGTCCAAGATATTGTAAACGTAGCTGTTGAGTTCGTCCTGACGTTTGCTGCACACTTTCTGGTCGAGGGCGTTGAGGTAGGAGTTCATGATGCGCACTACGGCGGTGTCTTTCTCCATCTTGTAGCTGTGTATGAGGTCGTTGGTCAGGTTCACCAGACTGTCGGCTCGGTTGATATCGCCTTGCCAAACGGCATATTCGGCGGCCGACATGCGTTTTGCGGTAATTTCGCGGATGGCTTGTCGGTACATATCCTCGACTTCGGCTTTCTCGTTCTCTATCTTTGCCAGTTGGTTGGCTTTTTCGAGCACTTCGAGGGCTTTTTCGAAGCTGTTCACCGAAAGGTATGAGCGTGTCTCATAGAACTTGTCGTCGAGGGCTTTGCTTATTTCGCCGCTTTTCGACGGGGTCTTCTTGGTCTTTTCGTTAACATAGTTTTTCTCCACTTCATCCACGTCGTTCTGTATCTCTTCGGGAGTCTTCATATCGTCGGCATCGGCTACATAGTCGCCATATTTTTCTGTGTATGAGGATTCTACAGCCGATTCTTCGATGGCTTCCTGCTTCTGCTGCAGCTTGGATTTTGTGGGCTCGAGTCTCGCCACCTGATTGCGGAGCTCGTTGCGTTCCATTTCATCGAGGTACGAGGATAGTTTCTTGGCTTTGTCGAGATATTCCTGATAAAGCGCTGCTTTGCGGTCGCCTTCGAGCTGCTTGGCCTCGCTGATGTAGTTGTTGGCAATTTGTCGTATGATGTCCTTGAAATCGGCGTCGCCGGAGATGCTCTCCTTGTTTTCGGCGTAGTATTCGTAAGCTATTTCGGCGAAGTTCTCGGCCACGGCATTCTTGCCGTTGCTAAGCGATTTCTTTGCCAGTTTCAGATGGTCGCTGTATATCTGGTTTTTGCTTTTGGCAATGGATTTTTCAAGTTCCTCCTCGTCGCAGATTTCGAGGGTGTCTATCTCACAGAATTTGTTGAGTTCATTGTAAACTTCCATCGCTCGGGCGTGTTTGCCTTGGCTTGCAAGTCCTATGGCGTAGAGGTAGTTGGTGTTGTATGTGTAATGCAGCAGGTTGTAAATCAGCTCTTTTTGGTCGGTATCGGGTTTCATTTCCAGGATTATACGTGTGAGGCGTTCGGCACCGCGTGCTATCTGCATGCTGTCGAGGTCAAGTTTGGCCAGCTGGTAGTGCGACAGTATGTGGTTGGCGTCGAGGGTGATGGCTTTGTTGAAGTATTCGGTGGCACGTTCCACTTCGTTGGTTTGCAGTTTCATCATTCCAAGACGGTAGGTGTTGTCCGCGGCCTTGGGGAGCAAGAAGTCGAGCATGGTGCGGTTTTGGTCGACGAGGTTGGAGAGGGTGTACCAGTTGTCGAAAACTTGGAAGTCGTCGCGGTAGTTCTTGTATTTTTTTACAACTTTTTCGGCTTCACGAAGTTGCGAATTATACACTACGAGCAGTTCGGGGACGTCGTAGCGGAACTGCGACAAGGTTTTTATGTTGCTTTTCAGCTCGTCAACAGCAAGGGACCGTTCGTTGTCCGACAGTTTCTGGGCAAAGGCCGACGCCAATGAAAGTCCTAATACAAAGGCAATTGCAAATATTTTTTTATACATGATAAGATGTTTTTTTCGATTTTAAACTAATTTGCAAAGTTACGTGCTTTGCGCCAAAGAAAACGACGCTTTTGCGTAAAGTGATAAACTGTTTTTTGTTGAAAACGTGATTTGGATATTGAAAATTGTCAGTTTTTTGTCGTAGAAGTCGCGTTTTTTTGGATTTTTTTCAGTTGTAAAGTGTTTAGTTATAGTTTTTTGTGACAGGTGTTTGATTTTTGTTTTCCCTATTTTCGGAAAAATGCGTATCTTTGCATTTGGAAAGATGGCAGAGTGGTCGAATGCGGCGGTCTTGAAAACCGTTGACCTTCACGGGTCCGGGGGTTCGAATCCCTCTCTTTCCGCCAGCAATTTAGACTGTCCGGTTTTCAAAATGAAAATCGGATTTTTTTGTGGGGAGCTGTCAGAGGTCGAAAGTCAAAGGCCAAAGGTCGTTGCTCTCTGGTCAGTGGTCCTAAATTAGTTGCGGCTGATAATCAAAAGATTATCAGCCGCAAACTTTTTTACTATAAACTATTTGGACGCACGCAGTGCGTCCCTACAAGATTTCAACTATCAACTTTCAATTTTCAACTTTAAATTTTGTAACCAGCATTTTTATGAAGTCCTCGCGCCATTTGGCACGGTCGTGGCCGCCGTTGAAGGTCCATTCGGTGACTTCACCGCCGCTACGGCGCAGGAAATCGATAAGGTTGGCGAAATAAATCATCATGTCGCCTTCCTCCTCCTTGCTGCCACGGTCGATGTAGTAGCGAGTGGGCATGGCAAGGGGCTTGTAGTCCCACAGCTGGCTGTAAACGGGCGAGAAACACCAGTATTCGGCAAAGAGGTTGGGCATGCGGAAACTCAGCGTGAGGCCGAAATCCGCACTGTTGGAGGTGCCGTAGTAGATACGTCCCTCGCGGGTGTCGGCCACGGAGTAGTTGCTTTCGATGTAAGGGATGAACTCCTGCACGAAATAGTTGAGGTGGTCGTTGTAAATCTGCGTCAGCTGGGGGTCCTGACCGGCGATGGCCTCCACATATTCGGCGTTGCGGTACGCCATGCGGAACCCGGGGATGGGGTTCTTGTTCTCGTACGAAACGGCCACCACCACGGGCTCTATCTCGCCGCTGCCAATTAGCGAGTCGAGCAACTCTTTGTACCTTCCCGACTGTATCACAAGTCCGTCCTCGCCGTAGATGACGGGATAAGTCTTTGACTTGCTGTAGTTTGCAGGGAGATACACCGCTATGGTGCGGTTCTGCTTCATGCTGTTGCTATAAAACTGTGTCTCAATGTATTGCGATTCGGTGGCAACCGCTTCGGTCTCCGTCTCCTCGGCAGTGGCGAGGGTGTCGCCTTCGGTCTCGGCGGTGGCGGTTTTGTTGCCGCAGCCAAGGAATAGCACTACGGCGGGCAGTATTGCCGCAAACAATGTCTTTTTCATCATTTCTATTTGTTTATGTTAATCAGTTCTGAGTCGATTATCTGCACCAGCATTGCGAACTCCTCGGGGTCGTAAAGACGTGTCATAAAGATGATTTTGCCGTTGGGGGCGATAAGTATGTTGCGCGTTACTCCGGCGTTTTTCTCGGTGTAGAGGGCAAAGATGTCGCCGCGTTCGTCGAGGGCGAGGGGGTAGGTTACTTTGGTGTCTTTGATGAATTTCTTGATCTTCTTGGCGTCCTCTTTGAGGTCGATGCCCACCAGCACGAAGTTGGTGTCGGTTTTGTGGCGTTGCCATATCTCGCTTTCGATGTGCGGCATCTCCTTGCGACACACGGGACACCAGCTGGCGGTGAACTGCAGCATCACCAGCTTGCCGCGCAACGAACTGAGCCGTGCCTTGGTGCCGTCGAGGTAGGTGATGCTGAAATCGGGAGCCTCGTCGCCAATGGCCACAGCGTAGCCGCGTGTCTCGGCGTTCTCCGACGACTTCTCGTCCTGCGCCCACGCAAACCCCGTCGCAATTGTCAAGAGTGTGATAATCAGAACTTTTTTCATACTTTGTTTAGTGATTGGTGATTAGTGAACTGTGATGTGAAGATTTTCGGATTAACAGATTTTCCGATTTTCCGAACATCTTAATATCCAAAAATCATTGTCAATTTTAAACTTTCAACTAATTTCAATTATCAACTTTCAACTTTCAATTTTCCAGTTGTTCAAAGTCCACGCTGCGGATTTTGGCGTAGTTGCGGTAGTGCCATTTGCCTTTCACGATGGCGTCTTTCAGCAGAATGTAGCCGGGGTTGGAGCGTAGCATGGTCTCAATGGCTTTGTCGTCGGCAAGGAAATAGGATACATCGCCCAACTTGTTGTCGTTGAGGAATTTCTCCACATCTTCGGGCAACGAGGCGGTGAGGAACACGTATTTCACGTTGTGCTGTTCGGCGATGTCCTTCACACGTTGCATACTCTCTATTCCGTTGTCGTTTATCTCGCTGATATCGTGGCTTGTGACTATGATAATCGGGTCGGGGGAGCCAATCAGTTCCTTGGCGTAGTCCTCGCCGTCGATACCTATCATCGAGAAGCCGGGGGCTGCAATCACCGTGGGGTCCACCACGCGGCTGTCCACCCATTCCCATTCCTCTGCCCAAGTGCTGTCTTCCATATATTTCATCAGGTCCTCGGAGGGGAATTCTTTGATTTCTCCGGTGGCTTTGCTCTGGTAGGTTACGTAACTCATTATCTTTCCGTCGCTTTCGGGAATCATCTGGTTGCCAACCTTCCACGGACGGAAGTCGAGCACCGGCTCGTTGTTGATGTTGTAGATGGCGAATCCCACCATCGCGGCAACGGCGAAGAGGAAAATAAGTATGTCGCGCTCGTAAGTGCGGTGTTTCTTTTTGAGGTTACGACAGAAGAAAATCACCAGTGTGGGCACCATCAGCACCACGTTTTTCCAGAACGTCTGCCAGTTGGTGAGTTTGACGAAATCGCCGAAACAGCCGCAGTCGGTAACTTTGTTGGTGATGGCGTCGATAAGTGTGGTGACGAGGAAGAAGGTCATCATCAGCAACAGCGTCCAAGCGGTGAGTTTACGTAACGAGTTGGTTATCAGCAATACTCCGACGAGGAACTCAAGGGTTACGAGTGCTACCGAAAGGAAGGTGGCAAAGGGCAGAGCCCATTCGAAGGTGAGGCTGCCGATGCTCCAAGCGGTCATATATTCTTGTATCTTGTAGGCCGTGCCCATGGGGTCCACGCCTTTCACAAAGCTGGAAAACAGGAACACAAGTCCCACGAAAATCCTGCAGATGCAGTCGATGATGCGAAGTCTTTTTTCTCTTTCTTTTGTCATGATTGTTATGTGTTTAATCTAATTAAACGAGTGTATGGCGTTTTTATTTTTATAAACATCTAAAAACACGAAAAAAATGTTTTTAGCAACTTTCATCTGAATACTGAATACTGCCCCCTGACCCCTAATTTTCAACTTTCAATTCTCAATTTTCAATTTGAACGAAGGTTCTTGCTCTCAGTGCGATATTGCGTTGCAGCACTTGGCAGTAGAGCGATATTTCCAGTTTGTGGTAGTTGCCGTCGCGGCCTATCAGCGGAATCATATAGTTGTCGGGGGTATAGCCACTGACAATCAGTAGTTTAGAAACGGTGTCGAGGGTTGCCGTAACGGTGTCGGGCGAGATGGGGCTGACGAGGGTGGCGGGGGTGGCGTCGGTGCGCCAGTTCACTGGGTTGATAGCCACGAGGTTGCCGTCGCTCAGCAAAGGAACGGCACAGCTGTTGTCGCGCACCGAGTTGTAGCAGATAGTCACGCCAAGGTCGGCGCTGTCCTGCGCCGGACGGATGTGGGCGTTGGTGTCTGTGACCTTATAGCCAATGACGTAGGCGGCCACCATGCGGCTATATGTGCTGTCGTCCATACTGTTGAGAAGATCCACAACGGCCATGGCTCCTTGGCTGAAGCCCGCAAGGATAAAAGGTCTGCCGTTGTTATAGTGTTTCAGATAATATTCGAAAGCCTTGCGCACATCGCCATANNACGCGCCAGCCGAAGACGTAGGCCGCCACCATGCGACTGTAAACGCTGTCGGGCATCTGCTTAAGGAGGTCCACCACGGCGGCGGCTCCTTGGCTGAAGCCCATAAGTATGAACGGACGGCCGTGGTTAAGGTTTTTGAGGTAGTAGTCGAACGAACTTCTCACGTCCTCCATCGGCATTTTCATGCGCTCGTTGGCAAGTGCTTCATCCACAAACGATTCCAGCGTGCACTGACGGTAGTAGGGCGAAAAATAGTTGAGGTCGCCGCACAGCAGGTCGTCCACGCCCGTCATCTCGCTCTGCATATAGGCCCGGAT
>DBXF01000028.1:0-1792 GCA_002309295.1 Bacteroidales bacterium UBA1219
TTTCGCCTACGGCGAAATAATTTATGTGATTTACTGGATTTGTTCACATTACTGATTTATTTCATATGTGTTCACGATTGCTTTGCAATTCAGCCGCTTGCGGCTAGGAGAAATACTTCCGAACTCCGAGTTCCGAATTCCGAATTAATCAATGTCCAAAATAATCACTTCCTGGATGTCGTCTTTATACACGAGGGAACAGTTGATTTTGCCGTAATCCTTTGTCTTGTAGCACACTCCGCTTATCTCTTGAGAGTCTTTCAGCTGTTTTGGCGACTCGTATCCCACCACGGCGTTATGCAATTCCATATCTTCGTAAACAATTTCGTCTCCGTAGTTGGCCGGGGATGACAGTTCTATTATGTAACCCCATGTCTTTGTGTTACATATCAGCATTCCGACGACTTTCCCAGAGAATTTCACTTCCTCGTAGTCCTTTTTGCACGACGAGAAAATGGCCACGGCAAAGATTATCGCCACTCCTACGACGAACAGCGAAAGAGCTATGATTTTCAGCGGTTTGTTGTTTTTTTTCATAATTATGTAGGTTTTCAACTATCAATTTTCAACTTTCAACCATCAACTTTCAATTTTCAACTCTTAACTTTCAATTTTCAACTAGTCCGAGTATCCGATTTCTTCGAGGTTTTCTTTCACCATATCCTTCAGGTAACGAAAAATGGAGAGGTCGTTCATCGAAGCGCCGTCGAGGGCTTCCTTCACTTCAGCGGTGTCGAACACAAATTCGTCCTTGTCGGTGATGTGGCGGTAAACGATGTGAATGTCCTCGTGCTGCGAGCAGAGCATCACTATGGTCCCGGCGAGGTCGCCCATCGGCGGACGGTCCCAGTGGTTGTGCTGGAACCAGAAATCGAGGCGTGTGCCTTTGCCCACCTCGCTCACTATCTTCATGCCGCCGCCGCAGTTCTCGGTGTTCATCTTAATCAACGGCAGTCCCAGTCCCACTTTGCGCGTGGTGCGCGTGGTGGTGTAGGGGTCGGTAACCTTGGCCAGAAATTCGGGGCTCATCCCCTTGCCGTTGTCCTCGATGGTAAAAGCGTATATGTTGTCCTTTATGCTGTCGCGGATGGTGAGTTTTATCTCCGAAGCGTTGGCTGCTATGGAGTTCTCCATCAGGTCGTAAACGTGCATCGAAAGTTCTTTCATATCAATCTAAATTACTAATTACTCATTACCCATTTTACTCATTACCCATTTTACTCATTACCCATTTTACTCATTACCCATTACAAATTACAAACTACTCCTTCATTTCAATGAAACGTCCCTCCTCGCCCCGCAGGGTGCGGCGGAACTCGTCGAAAGTGAGGTCGTACATGTGGAAATAGCAGTAAGTCTCGCCGATGAGGTGCGTGAAATGGGCGTCGGAGCTTTGTATGAAGGCAAAACGTTTGAGGTAGGCGAATTTCTTGAGGAACGCCTCTTTGGTGACGTGTTTGGAGATTTCCAGCGCGTCGGCCTTAAGGTCGGGCGGGATAAAACCCAGCTGACTCATAAGGCTGGTGGAGGGCTTGTTTACGTGTGCCGGGATGAACAGTCCGCCAATCTCGTGCACCTTGTCGTAAAGTCCTTCGATATCCACGTCGATGGCGTTGATAAGCAGGTAAGGCTCCTCTCCAACAATCTCCTCGTTTTCGTCAACCACCAGCTGGTAGCCGAAACGCTCCTCGTCGTTGGGGATGTGCGGCAGGTGCTCGTCGAGGAACTGCTGGAAGGTGTCGAGCTGCTCGTCGGTCTCGAAAAAGCAGAGACAGTGCGCCTCCTCCTGCGA
>DBXF01000028.1:1888-4272 GCA_002309295.1 Bacteroidales bacterium UBA1219
GATGTTCTGTGGACCCATCTCCAAATCGCCGCAGGGCGAGAGCACGGTGTGCATGTGCAGGTCGGCCTTGTACCTCTTCAGCTCCATATCAGGCTCGGCAACAGGGTGTTATCAGCTGTTGAGCAGGTTGTAAATTTTGCCCACAACTTCGTAGGTCTGCATCGAGGTGGACAGCAGGGGGATGTCCTCTTCGTTGCTCTGCGCGATAGTCTCTTCGGCGGGGTTGAGGTTTTTCACAAACACCACGCACGACAGCTCTTTCAGCGAGGCGATGGCCATCACGTTTTTGTGCGTCTGCAGGGTAACCCACACGTTGCCCATGTCGGCGTTGCCCATAACGTCGCTAAGAAGGTCGGAGACATAGCATCCGTCGATATCGCGGTCCAAGCCCTTTTCACCCGAAATAACGGTGAGGTTCAGTTTTTCTACAAGTTCTTTTACTTTCATCGTTTTATGTATTTGTTTTCTTCAATATTAATGTGTAATAAATGTGCAAAGGTACGACTTATTTTTGGTTTTTGGAAACAAATTTTGCAAGGATTTTCATAACTTTCAGATTTTCAATGGAAAGAAAAGCGCAACACCGCTTTTTGCAAAAAAACACAACCAATGGGGGTAAAACGAGGAAAAAACTAGTGCGTTATGGTGAAAATATCGGGGGATGATAGTGTTTTTGCAAATTAAATTTCGGGGGATGATAGTGTTTTTGTAAAATAAATTTCGGGGGATGATAGTGTTTTAATAAAATTCTACCGCAGATAAGGCGCTGTGACGGACTCTTTGCTCTCCGCCATTGCCTTGGGTATCCCCGAAAAGATGACATTGCCGCCCATAGCGCCGCCGCCGGGACCCAACTCTATAACATAGTCGCAGGCTTTCAGCATGTCAATGTTGTGCTCGATGAGGAAAACGGTGTTGCCGGCCTCCACCATGCCGTTGAATAGGTCGAGGATGCGACGGATGTCGCCCGCATGCAGACCGTCGGAAGGCTCGTCCATAATGAAGATCTTGCCTTCGTCGCGGAGGTAAGAAGCCAGTTTTATGCGTTGTAGCTCGCCGCCCGATAGTGTCGAAAGCGACTGATTGAGATGTAGATACCCCAGCCCCACTTTGCGCAGTGGCTCCAGTTTCTCGGCAATCACGCTGCCGGCGAACAGCTCGGAGGCTTTGTTGGCCGTGAGGTCCATCACCTCGGCGATGTTCAATCCTTTCACCTTGTACGACAACACTTCGGGCGAATATCGCAATCCGCCGCAGGCCTCGCAAGTGGTCTCAATGGCATCCATAAAGGCCATATCGTTGACAATCACGCCTTTGCCCTGACAAACGGGACAGCCGCCCTTGCCGTTGAAGGAGAAAAGGTCGGCCTTGGTCTTGTTCGTTTTGGCAAACAGCTTACGGATATCGTCGGCCACGTCGAGATAGGTGGCCGGAGTTGAGCGCAGACTGATTCCTATGCTTTTCTGGCTGATATATACGATGTCGGACTTGTTAAGTGTTGAGTTGTTTAATTGTTTAATTGTTGAGGCGCTGCCGCAAGAACAATTCAACGGTTCAACATTCAACGATTCAACAGCTTTCATGAAACACTCCATCAGCGAGCTTTTTCCTGAGCCTGCCACACCTGCAATGCCGCACATCACGCCCAAGGGCAATTCCACCGTCAAGTCCTTCAGGTTGTGGAGGTTGGCGTTTTTCAGAAGGAATAAATCTTTGGGCTTTCGCACATGCTCTTTCATCTCGGTGGTAGTGCTGAGCATCGTGCCTGTAAGTGTTTGGCTTCGAAGCAGTTCCTCGTAGCTTCCTTCAAACACTATCTCGCCGCCTTTCAAGCCCGCACCGGGACCCATGTCGATGATGTGGTCGGCAATTTTGATAATCTCTTTGTGGTGCTCGACAAGGATTACGGTGTTGCCGTGGTTTTTCAGTTTCTGCACCGATTTCTGCATCAGCAGTATGTCGTGGTTGTGCAGTCCCACGCTGGGCTCGTCGATGATATACATTACGTCGGAGAGAGGCGAGTTGATGTATTTGGCAATTTTGCAACGTTGTGCTTCGCCTCCCGAGAGCGTCCCGATGGCACGGTCGAGGGTGAGGTAGCCCAGACCAATCTCCTCCAAGGCTGCCAGCCTGTCGGTGGTGGCACGTTTGATGTCCTCGGCCAACGGGTTGTCGATGGTCTCTATCCACCTGCGGCAGTCGCTTATGCTCATGGCAGTGACTTCGGCAATATTGTGTCCGTCAATCTTGCACGAACGTATCTTTTCGTTCAGACGCGTGCCTCCGCAGTCGGGACAGGTGCCCATGGTAAGCATTGGGTTGATGGCCGCGGCGTGGAGCAGTCCCTCCTCCGAGTTGATGATACTGCGGTACATGCGCGGGAT
>DBXF01000033.1 GCA_002309295.1 Bacteroidales bacterium UBA1219
CTCAGCAACGAAAGCTCGCAGCGCATCAGCTCCATGCTCCGCATTGTGGACAACCTCGAAAGCATCGGCGACTCCATCTACCAGATGGCCATACTGAAGAAAAACCAGCGCGAGCAGGGCATTGTCCTCGACCAAGAGTGCCGCAACAACCTCGACGCCATGTACCAGCTGGTGGGCAAATCCCTCGAGGTGATGGATTTCAACCTGCATCAGACTTACGACAAGATAGACCTTACCGAGGCCTACGCCGTAGAAAAGCAAATCAACATCCTCCGCGACAAGCTGCGTAGCCACCATCTCGAATCCATCAAGGCCGGCGCCTACACCTATCAGGTGGGAACCACCTACAGCGGCATGTACGCCCTCTACGAAAAGACCGGCGACTACGTTATCAACGTGTCGGAGGCCCTGCGCGTGGATCAGTCGCAGAAAGTGGTGGAACATAATATGGCACCGCAAAAATAACCTACGCCATGAGTCATTTTTTCGACAAGACGGACAGTCCGTACATCATCGCAGGACCTTGCAGCATAGAGTCGCGCACTCAGTTTTCGGAGAGCGTGGAGGCTCTGTCACAGATTGCCGAAGTGTCAATGATACGTTGCGGTGTGTGGAAACCCCGCACCCGTCCCGGCGATTTCGAAGGCATGGGCGAGGAGGCGCTGCGGTGGATTGCCGAGTTGAGACCACGTTACTCGCACCTGCGTTTCGCCGCCGAAGTGGCCAGCCCCGCACATCTGGAACTCTGTCTGAAATACGGCATCGATGCGGTGTGGATTGGCGCACGTACTTCGGGCAACCCCTTCTCGGTGAGCGAGTTATGCGAGGCCATGCGAGGCTTTTCCATCCCCGTTTTGGTGAAAAACCCGCTTATCCCCGACATCAAGCTGTGGGCCGGAGCCATAGAGCGTGTGCGCAACGCCGGTATCGCCGACGTGGCGGCAGTGCATCGAGGCTTTTACCTCGACAACAACCTCGGCTACCGCAACAACCCGCTGTGGAAAATCCCCATCGAGCTGAAACGCCAGCACCCCGACCTGCCGCTGTTCTGCGACCCTAGCCATATCTGCGGCAAGGCCGAACTCGTGGCCAAGGTGGCGCAGACGGCCATGGACCTGAGTTTCGACGGACTGATGATAGAGACTCACCCCGCCCCCGCCGATGCCCTCACCGACGCCCGTCAGCAGCTCACGCCCATACAGCTGTCGCAACTCATCGCCGAACTGCGTATCCCCGTGAAAGGCAACGCCCTGCCCGACGAGATGCAACTGCTCCGACACGAGATAGACACCATCGACGAGGAACTTCTGCAACTGCTGCTTCAACGCAACAGCGTGTCGCTGAAAATTGCAGAGATAAAACGTGCCAACAACCTGCCCGTACTCCAGCTCGACCGCTGGGAGAGACTCCTGCAGAGCCATCTGGCGCAAGCCGAAGCTATGGGACTCTCGGCCGAATACGTGCGACGTATCTTCGAGGAAATACACGCCGAAAGTGTGAGGTTGCAGAACGAGGCATTGCACTTGGAATAGCAGTGCAGGACCGCGACAAGGCAAGCCAACGGCGGAGTTAAATACCTTTCATTTTCTTCCGAAAAACACAATTTTCTGACAATCAGAGGAGTGTTTAAAAGTATTTTTTGTTTCAAAAAAAATGTGTATCTTTGCAGATTGAAATGGAAAAGAATCTGTACATCATAGGAGGTTGCAACGGAGCGGGCAAGACCACTGCATCGTACACCATTCTGCCCGAAGTTTTGGGTTGCCGCGAGTTTGTAAACGCCGACGAGATAGCCCACGGACTTTCGCCGTTCAACCCCGGGTCTGTTACGCAGGCCGCCGGAAGGATTATGGTGAGCCGTATCCGCGAGCTACTGGGCAAGGGCGAGTCTTTCGCCATCGAGACCACGCTCTCGCGCACCTATGCCAGCCTTGTGCGTCAGGCCCACTCCAAAGGCTATATCGTTACACTGATTTTTTTCTGGCTCCGCACGCCGGAGCTCGCACTTCAACGTGTTGCCGAACGCGTCAGCAACGGAGGGCACGACATACCGGCCCCAACCACTCGCAGACGTTATGTTGCGGGAATCAACAACTTTTTCGAGCTTTACGCCGACGCGGTGGACTGCTGGGTGATTTACGACAACAGCGTAAGTCCGCGCATCCTAGTGGCACGCGGCGGAAAAGATGTCCCCACAACAGTTTCGGACGACGAGTTATTCACAAAAATCAAAAGTTATGTCCGACAAAGAAATACTTGATTTCACCGAACGACTGCAATACGGCCTCGACTTGGCCGAACGTAGAATGCTTGAAGAGAAAGCCCTTCACGGGCAAAATATAATTGTCTGCACCAAAGACGACAAGATAAAAGAGGTGTCGGCCAAGAAAGCCATCAAGGCCTTTGAGGAGTAGCGACTTACCAGCTTCCGCCCGCGCCTCCGCCGCCAAAGCTTCCTCCGCCGAATCCGCCAAATCCACCAAATCCACCGCTTGAGCCGCCGCTCCACGATGAGCCGCCCAGACTGCCGCCCCAGAAAACAGGTCCCGAAGTGGAAGTGCCTCCACTGCTGTAGGTAGTGCCTCCACTATGTTTCGATGCCCAAATAACAACCATAACAAAAACTATAAAGAAAACGACAATCAAAACAATTCCAACCGTATCGTCGTCGTAATCTTTGTACGAATATTCGCCTTTCACTATCGGGATTATAACGTCGAGAGCCGCGTTGATGCCGCCGCAGTAGTCGTTTTGTTTGAAATGGGGTATCATCTCGTTTTCCACAATACGCTTGCACGTGGCGTCGGGCAGCACGCCTTCGAGCCCGTAGCCGGGGGCGATAAAAGCCTGACCCTTGGAGAAGGTGGTCTTTATTTTTACAACAATCACCACGCCGTTGTTATTCTTTTCGGACCCCACGCCCCACGCACGGCCCAGCTGTGTGGCGTAGTCGGCAATGTCGTATCCTTCGAGGTCGGTAAGTGTTACCACCACAATCTGATTTCCGGTACTGTCGTCGAGGTCGCGCAGACGCTGTTCCATTTCCTGCCGCTGGGTGGCGCTCAGCACATTGGCATAGTCGCTAACAAGGCAATTGGGACGCTCGGGGATGTCAGCCAAAGCGATATTTGTTGCCATAAGGCTGATTATCAAGAAAATAAAAGTTATTACTTTTAGCGATTTTTTTATTTTCATTTGATTCTTGGTATTTGAACAACATTCTAATAACACATTTTTTCGCTAAAAATTGCCAACCGACAAAAATATTGGAAAAATTTTGGTATCTTTGTGATAAGTTCTGTCGTTGTATCAACAGCAGAACCATTTGAAAATAAGTATATTACAATAAACTAAACCATTATTCTTTTATGAAAAAAACGAAATGGATTCTTTTGGCACTGATTTGTGTGGCTATCACCGCCAACGGCCAGAAAAAGAAACAAGAACCCGACACCAAAGGCATCAACGCCGAGACTTTGGCCAAGATTCAGAAATCGTACAAAAACACCGCCGAGGACAAGGCTTTGCGCAACGCCATGTCGGGCATAGAACTTAACAAACTGGCGCAAAACTCCGACAACAGCACGGCGTTCAACACCTATTTCTCCAACAAAGTGAACTCGCAGGCCATCACCGACCAGAAATCGTCGGGACGCTGCTGGATGTTCACGGGAATGAACGTGCTGCGTTCCAAGGCAATACGCAAACACAACCTGCCCGCCACCTTCCAGTTCTCGCAGGTTTACACCTTTTTCTGGGACCAACTGGAGAAATCCAACCTCTTCCTGCAAGCTATCATCGACACCCGCAAGTCGGATATGACCGACAAGACCGTAGAATGGCTCTTCAAGAACCCCATCGGAGACGGTGGCCAGTTTACCGGCGTTGCCAACCTGATAACAAAATACGGCATTATGCCCGCCGACGCCATGCCCGAGACCTACAGCAGCGAGCACACCTCGCAACTGTCGTCGCTGATAGCACTGAAACTGAGAGAATTCGGCCTTGAACTCCGCGATATGGACAAACAGAAAGGCATGACCGAGAAGAAACTCCAGGACCGCAAAGTAGAGATGCTACAGACCATCTACCGCATGCTGGCCCTCAACTTCGGCGTTCCCCCGACGGAATTCACTTGGACCCGCAAGGATGCCAAAGGCAATCCCGTGGAAACTAAGACCTACACCCCGAAATCGTTCTACGAAGAGTTTGTTGACGAAGACTTCAGCCAGTACTATATGATAATGAACGACCCCACACGCGAATACTACAAAGTGTACGAGATAGAATACGACCGCCACGTGTACGACGGACAGAACTGGCGTTACCTCAACCTGCCCATGGACGAGATCGCCGAAATGGCCATCGCCTCCATCAAGGACAGCACCATGATGTATTTCAGCTGCGACGTGGCCAAATTCCTCGACCGCAGCAAAGGCTTCATGGACATCAACAACTACGACTACGCCTCGCTGATGGGCACCACNNGAGTCGCTCCTGGGCGTGTCGTTCACCATGGACAAACGCGAGCGGGTGCTCACCCATGCCAGCGGATCGTCGCACGCAATGACCCTCATCGCCGTAGATGTGCGCGACGGCAAGCCGCAGCGCTGGATGGTAGAGAACAGCTGGGGCAAGGAAAGCGGATTCAAGGGCCGGCTCGTCATGACCGACGAGTGGTTCGACNNCACGCCATGACCCTCTGCGCCGTGGACCTCGACAAAAACGGCAAACCCATCAAATGGATGGTGGAAAACAGCTGGGGCAACAAATACGGCTACAACGGTTTCCTGATAATGACCAACGAATGGTTCAACGAGTATATGTTCCGCCTTGTGATTGAGGACAAATACATGCCCGCCAAGACCAAAGCTCTGCTCAACCAGAAACCCATTATGCTTCCCGCATGGGATCCCATGTTCCTGCCCGAAGAATAAGACTGCATGACAAAGACTTTGTTGGAAGGACTCCGCTACATAGGAGTCGACGACCTCGACCTCGACTTGTTCGAAAGCCAGTATGCCGTTCCGGAGGGGATGGCTTACAACTCCTACCTGATTGAAGACGAGAAGATTGCCATTCTCGACACGGCCGACGCCCGCTGCGCGGAGCAGTGGAAACGAAATCTTGCCGAAGCCCTCTCAGGACGCCAGCCCGACTACCTGGTGGTGCACCACATGGAGCC
>DBXF01000038.1 GCA_002309295.1 Bacteroidales bacterium UBA1219
CACATGGACGTGATTGCCGCTGCCCTGAAGAACGTGTACGACCGTCGCGACACCATCAAACACGGCGTGCGTATCACATGGGAAGCCGAGCTTATGCGCCACTTTACAGTGCAACTGGAACGCATTAAATAGATGTTCCGATTTTCAGATTTTCGGATATTCGGATTTCTGATTTAGATATTTGAAGAGACGTGCTGCAGCGCGTCTCTTTTTTTGTTGCAACATGTAAAGACGCACGGCCGTGCGTCTCACAAATTTAAAACACGAATTTCCATATAATCATCCATTAATTATTGTTATGTTCATCAATTAATGGTAAATTTGTGGCAATTATATGTGAAAATATATGCCTAAAGTGTAGAGACGCACGGCCGTGCGTCTCTACACTTTCAAAAATTTTTCGTACATTTGCAGCTGCAAAACGAAGCACGAAAATGGACACCGTAAGAGCGAAAAAACATCTGGGACAACACTTTCTGAAGGACCTCGGCATTGCCCGACGCATTGCCGAAACGCTGGGCGACACTCATCAAAACGTCCTTGAAATCGGTCCCGGCATGGGGGTGCTTACACAGTTTTTGCTTGCCAACCCCAACTACAACCTGCGGGTGATAGAGATTGACACGGAGTCGGTGGAATACCTCGGCCGCAACTTCCCCGCCCTCGAAGGACGCATACTTTCGGCAGATTTCCTGCAATGCGACCTTGAAGAGCTTTTCGACGGAAGTTTCTCGCTCATAGGCAATTACCCTTACAACATCTCCAACCAGATACTATTCCGCGTGTTCGAAAACCGCAACCGCATTCCGCTGGTGGCGGGGATGTTCCAGAAAGAGGTGGCGGAACGCATCGCCGCCAAGCCCGGGAGCAAGACCTACGGCATTCTCAGCGTGCTGCTGTCGGCGTTCTACGACATCGAGTACCTTTTCACCGTGGACGAGCATGTGTTCAACCCACCTCCTAAGGTGAAATCGGCGGTGATAAGGCTGAAACGCAACAATATAGAGGCACTGCCCTGCGACGAGGCGCTGTTTGTGAAAGTGGTGAAGACGGGCTTCAACCAACGTCGCAAGACCATGCGCAACGCCTTGAAACCATTGGGATTGCCATTGGACGGCATTCCCGAAAAGCTGCTTATGGCACGTGCCGAACAGCTGTCGGTGGAGGACTTTGTGCAGATAACGAACATTTTACAAAATTCTAATAATAATTAAGTTATGTCTATACTCATGACCATCGGCCTGGCCCTTGCACTCTCAGTCGACGCTTTTGCTATAGCTGCGGGATGTTCGGCCGGAAAAAAGATACCAGTGGCTCACGGAGCCCTTCTCGCTCTGTGTTTCAGCATCTTCCATGCTCTATTCCTTATCGGTGGATACCTTATCGGACAGGCGCTAGGCGGCGAAGCCCAATTCTACAAATGGATTGCCGTGGCTATCATAGCCTTTGTGGGCGTGAAACTGATTCTACGTGCCATACGCAAACCCAAGGACGACAACACAACATACGTAACAGGTTCAAAAACAATACTTTTACTTTCCCTCGCCACAAGTTTCGACTTCCTGCTGACAGGCTTGGGACTAGGCATGTTGCAGGTTGGTCCGCGTTTTTGGTGGTGTGCGGGATTTCTGGCGTTCTTCACAGTGGCAAGCACCTTTTTCGGTGTCCTGATGGGCCGACAGAATCAAAAAAGAAGTCGTCGCTGGGCCACGTTTTTGGAAGGAGCGCTGCTGGTGGCCGCGGCAGTGCATTTTTTGATGAAAATCGGAGTGTAATCTTTAAGTTAGGCTCCTGTTCGCCTACGGCTCACGAGATCTTGTAAATCTTGTAAATTATTAAGCCTTCGGCTTACATTTTTAAACACTAATTGAACGAATAAAACACATTTTTACGCAAACAAAGCTTTTTCAGGCTATAAATATGACTAAAGATTTTCCTATCACAGTCTCGGAGAGACTGAATCTCAATAACCCCACACAAGGAACGCAGTGTGGGGACTACATAAACAACTCAAACAAGCAGCGTCTCGGAGAGACGCGACTTTGCGTAAAATCAAAGGATATAAATCAACACTATCAAAATGACTAACGAAGAACTCATAAAAAAAATACTGCTCGACACCCGCCGCAAAGGCATGGAGAAGGTGGTGGAGTTTTTGGACGAGAACGATTTTTTCGTCCTGCCCGCCTCCACACGCTACCAGAACCGCGAAACGGGCGGACTGGCCAACCACTCGCTGTCGGTGTACCGTTTTGCGATGAAACTTCGTGACGAAGCCATTGCCGCCAATCCTGACGTGGAACAGACGTTGCCCGCCGACAGCGTTGCCATAGCCGCCCTGCTGCACGACACCTGCAAGGTTTTCAACTACACCGCCGACGTGGAAGGCGGGATGACGTTCCGTCACAGTCACCGTTTTCCCGTGGGACACGGCGAAAAATCGGTGATAGCCCTGCTGCGCTGCGGTCTGGAGCTAACCGACGAGGAGATTATGGCCATACGCTGGCACATGGGCCATTACGAACTGCCCGAACGCGACACGTCGCAGGAGCATAAGGAATACAACATAGCCATGAAACGCACTCCCCTGTGCGACCTTATACAACGCGCCGACAAAGAGGCGACAAGAGAGAATTTAGGATTTCGGAATTAGGATTTCGGAATTATATATCCAACGGTTATACGTTTTATCCTCCGGTGTTTTTGAGGTGTTTGTTCAGAAACAAAAAAAAGTGCCATGTTTTCACGGCACTTTTTATTATTTACTTGCGCGGCCACTCAATCTTGGACGAGGCGTACGGATCGCCCGATGCACCGAGCGTAGTAGTACATGACCACCCTGCCCGAATAGAAGCAGAGGTACCAAGCGTAGTCCGTACCATGGGGCGTGGACGACCAATAGCTGCCGTAGGATCCCACGTTGCCCACATTGCAATAGCAAAAGCGGTAGCCCGCGGCGGGCAGAAAAATTTTGTTGCCGTTGGGGCCATAAAACCAACAGCCCCGAGCAGATTCATCCCATACATAGGTGCAGTTTTCTTTTAGCTCTTTGAACTGCTCTTTTGTAGGCAATTGGTCGCCAAACTGCTGCACTGCCTCGTCGTAGGTGTAGAAATCGTAACTGTCGTTGGGGTTTGTTTCGTTTTGGTTTTTCCACAACGTTCCGCTGGGCAGACCTAAATCGACATAACCTGCCGGGGTTATTCCTCCGCCGCCGGGTGTACCGCTTCCTGTACTGTTGCTATCTTTGTCGCAACTTGCAATTGTGGCAAGTGCCATCATGCACATCACACTAAAAAAGAGTTGTTTGAATACTTTTTTCATTTTTTGAGTATTTTAATTTGTTCCTATTATTGCTTTTTTTGCTATTATCACGTTTCTACTTTTTCTGACACACGCAGTGTGTCCCTACAATTTCAATTTTCAACTTTCAATTTTCAACTTTCAACTACCCTCTGAATTCTTTCGGGTAGCAGATATAGTATTTGGTGACGGTCTTAGCGAGGAAGTCGTGGTCGAGCTGGTCGGAGGCTTCGCTGATGCCGGTGCAACGGCCGTTTTTGAAAAGTATCTCAATCTCTTGGTCCTGAAAGTCGTAGGCATGGTTCTGCAGCCGTCCGCACTGCACGAAATATTCGCTCTCGGCGGGCGTAACGCCGTATTTCTGCTCGAATATCCGGCGGTAGTGTGCCACACGGCTTTCTTCGACGGGCTCCCCTCCCACCTCTATACACGGCAGACCTCTGTTTATCAGCTGTTTGGCCAGTTGCGAAAGTACAAAGTCGGGGTGCGCTGTCCACATCTTGGCGGCTGAAATGATGTCGCTGTCGTCGAGGAGTGCGAATTTCTCCAGAATTTCAGGATTGGCGTTGAGGTCGTCGAGGGTGAGGCTGTTGGTGAAGAAGAAACGCAGATACTCCGAGCAAGGCAGCTCCATGCCGCTGTTCATCAGAAGTTTGGCACGTTTCAGCAGGTTGCGCATAACCTCGTCGGCGGCAATCACCGTTTTGTGCATATACACCTGCCAGTACATCAGCCGGCGCGAGATAATGAATTTCTCGATGGAATAGATGCCTTTCTCGTCAACCACGAGGTTGTCGTTGTGCACGTTGAGCATGTTGATTATACGCTCGGTGCCCACGATGCCTTCGCTCACGCCGGCGAAAAAGCTGTCGCGGTTGAGGTAGTCGAGACGGTCCATGTCCAACTGGCTGGATATAAGCTGGTGCAGGAATTTCTTTCCGTAGCTGCCTTCGAAAATCTGTATCGCCAAGCTCAGGCGTCCGCCAAGTTCGTCGTTGATGCGGTGCATGAAGAGCTTGGAGAGTGTCTCGTGCTCCACGCCTTGTATGATAAAATGTTCCAAGCAGTGCGAGAACGGGCCGTGTCCCACGTCGTGCAGTAGAATGGCGGCCTGAGCTGCAAGAGCCTCGTCGTCGGTGATGGCCACGCCTTTGTCGCGCAGCACGCCGATGGCTTTCTTCATCAGGAACATAGTGCCGAGGGCGTGACTGAAACGCGAATGTACGGCACCCGGGTACACCAAGTACGACATCCCAAGCTGACGGATACGCAGCAGCCGCTGGAAATAGCGGTGCGACACGATGTCGTACAGCAACTCGTTGTCGAGGGTGATGAAACCATGCACGGGGTCGTTGATAATCTTGGCTTTGTTGGTTTTCATGGGCTAATCTCTTTTTATTCTCCTGCTCGCTTCGCTTCGCGAGATCTGGTATATCTTGTTGATTTTTTCTCCTACTCGCCTTTGGCTCGTGAAATATAGTAAATCTTGTAAATTTTGTTCGCTTCGCTCACTGACAACTGACAACTGACTACTGACTACTTAAAAATTATCGCAATAAAATGAATCGTGGTGCCGCTTTCGTTGCGGATGCTGTGGCGGTTGCCGCCGCCAGTGAACACCACGTCTCCGGCGTGGAGAATGTGGGTGGTGTCGTTGTCGGTAACAACGGCCTCGCCGTCGAGCAGGTAGTATAGCTCGGCATCCATGGTGTGGTCGTGTTCGGCAATCATGCTGCCGTGGGGCAGTTCGATGGTGGCGCACATGGCGGTCTTGCCGTAGGTCTCGTCGGGATACAGGAAATGACGTTTGGTAATCTCGCCTTTGATGTTGCCCGTGTCGATCACGTGCTGCAGTTCCATTTCTTCTTTTTTGCGTATCATAATATCGTTATCTGACTGAATTATTTTTTTGGTATTCTTCAACAACGGATAGAATATTATTTTTCATTTGTTCCCAACTATCATCAATTAACATTATAGGCATAGATTCGCGTTCTGCATCTTCGAAAAATGTCAAACTCAACAAAGCACGAAATATAGAATAATTGGGATATTTCTGTTTATAAAAACCAAGTATTTCGTCCAAAGAATACTTTTTCAACAACATATACACATCTATAAAATCCTTTCGACTACCACGTCCTTCAATGGCGTTTATTTTCATAGCAGCAATATCCTGTACAGATGCCAATTTCAAACCATTCTCACAAACAGGCGAATCTATCCATTTGTATAGGCTATAGTCAATAACATCCACTTTTACGTCAGAAACAACAAGTTGCAAAATAGATTTTTGATTATTTAAAACCACGCAATCTCCAAATTCCGACATTTTATTAATAATCTCGTCGGGAGTATTAGTCATTTCTCCAAAAAAGTCAAGATCAATTGATTGGCGATGCCCGTATTGCAAAGCTAAAGCTGTGCCACCGACTAGTCGCATCTGGCTCAATTCCGGCAACAACGACAACTTTCTTAAGAGTTCCAGAGTGTCGGGGTGGATTGTCTGAAGGTATAACATCTGTAATCCTCTTTTTTTGTTTTAGTTACCAAGCAGATAAAAGAAAGTGCTTCGGGACGAAGTGTGCGCAACATCTTACAATCATGGGCAATGCGTTCAAGGCCATAATAATCTCGGACAAGACACCAATCCTCCAATTCGCCATACTCCAGCACACGCTGAATCAACTGTCCAGAGTTTGCCTCCAAGTCGAATTGTTCTTTATCAATATCCCAAAACAGATGCTTTGAAAGCTGTTCTATCATCGTTTTCATCTGTTGTTACTATAAATAGAAGCCGGAAGTCCCTCTCGGAGCCTCCGGCTTGGTGGTTTTCAGAATAAATACTATTCCTCTTCGGCTGCCGATTCTTCGTAGGCTTTGAGCAGTGCCTGCTGAACATCGGTGGGAACGAGTTCGTAGCCGCTGAAGGTCATGGTGAAAGTACCGCGACCGCTGGTGAGCGAGCTCAGGGCGGTGCAGTAACGGTTCATCTCGGCCAACGGAGCTTTAGCTCTGAGGGTGGTGTATTTGCCTTCGGCGTCCATACCCATAACGATGGCACGGCGGCCCTGAAGGTCGGTCATCACGCCTCCCTGGCTTTCGGTGGGAACGGTAACGGCGATGTCGTAGATAGGTTCCTTGATCTTGGGAGCGGCCTGTTTGAAGGCTTCGCGGAAAGCGGTACGTCCTGCAATCTTGAAAGCGGTTTCGTTGGAGTCAACGGGGTGCATCTTACCGTCGTAGATGTTCACCACGATGTCGCGGGCGTAGGAACCTGTAAGAGGGCCTTGCTCCATCTTTTCCATGATACCCTTGAGGATAGCGGGCATGAAACGTGCGTCGATGCTACCGCCTACGATACAGTTGTTGAACACCAGCTTGCCGCCCCATTCCAGCGGATATTCCTGAGTGTCGCGGATGGGATACTTGGTTTGGTTGGGCATACCATCGTAGTAAGGTTCGATGAGCATGTGCACTTCGCCGAACTGACCGCTACCGCCGGACTGTTTTTTGTGACGGTACATAGCTTCGGCGCTCTTGGTGATGGTTTCACGATAAGGAATATTGGGAGCTGTGAAGTTTACAGCCAGTTTGTACTGGTTTTCGAAATACCACTTCACGGTATTGAGGTGCAGTTCGCCCTGACATCCGAGGATGGTCTGACGAAGCTCGCGGCTGTTCTCCAGAGTGAGGCTGCGGTCGTAGGTAACGATGTCTTTCAGAGCGGCGCCCACTTTTTCGTCGTCGCTGCTGTTGGCGGCCTTCACTGCTACGGTGTAGATAGGAGTCGGGAACTCGATTTCGCAAACCACATCGTCGGTGTTCTTGGCGGTGGTAAGTGTATGGTTGATTTTCACATCTTTCAGCTTAATGGTGCAGATGATGTCGCCTGCTTCGGCTTTCTCGATTTTCTGACGGTTTTTGCCGGCGCAGATGAGAATCTGCGACAGACGTTCCTTACTTTGGTTGACGCTGTTAACAAGGTCCATGGCTTCGGTAACTACGCCGTCCATGATTTTGATGTACGAAAGTTCGCCGAGGTGCTGTTCGTTGGCAGCTTTGAAAACGAAAGCTATGGTGGGGTTGGCCACGTCGTAACCAACGGTCTTGCCGGCTTTGGTCTTGGGTTTGTCTATCACTTCGCAAGGAGCGGGAACGTTGTCGTTGATGAATTCGAGCAAACGGGCAACACCCATATTTTCTTTTGCCGATGTGCAAAGGATGGGGAATATGTCGCGTTTGTCGAGAGCCAGTTTCAGGGCTTTGGTGAGGTCTTCGTGCGAGAGGTCGCCGTCCTCGAAATATTTTTCCATCAGTTCGTCGTCGGCAGCGGCGGCTTCCTCAACGAGGGCCATGCGCATCTCTTCGGCTTTGGAAGCTTGGTCGGCGGGAATGTCGCTCATCTCCACTTTGTCGCCTTTGAAAGTGAGCTGTTTGTTAAGCACTATGTCGATAACGCTGTTAAATCCTACGCCCTGATTTACAGGATATTGGATAACGGTGCATTTGGGTCCGAAGAAATCTTTCAGCTGGGCCACAGCTTCGTCGAAGTTGGCTTTTTCGGCGTCGAGCTGGTTGACGGCGAAAATCATGGGCATGTGCATTTTCTGCGAATAGCGATGGGCTATCTCTGTTCCCACTTCGATGCCGTTCTGTGCGTTGACCACAACCACGGCAGTCTCCACTGCGCTGTAGGCGGCCACGAGTTCGCCCTGGAAATCGGCGAAACCCGGAACATCGAGGATGTTGATTTTCTTGCCGCCGAACTCGCTGTACAGCAAGCTAGTGGATACCGAGTTCTTTCTGTCGATCTCTATCTCACGATAGTCGGAAATAGTGTTTTTGTCATCAACGGTGCCACGACGATTCACAACGCCGCCGTTGAAGGCCATAGCTTCGGCCAAAGTTGTCTTTCCCGATTTTGCACCTCCTACAAGGGCAATATTGCGGATTTCTGATGTCTTGTATACTTTCATCTGCTCTTTAGATATTGTGTTATTTATTGCGTTTTTTTATTTTCAAAATATAAGGCACGGCCGTTTTTGGCGGCTCGCACACTCGTCAATCTCATATATAAAAACCTATTAAACAATGTATTGCACTATTAAACAAGGCTTTATATGCGGATTTTTGAGGTAGCAAATTTACGATTTTTTTTGCAATTATGCAAGAAAAAATTTGAAAAAGAACACGAATTGTACAGATTGCAGTAAATCTTTTTTGTTTATCCTTTTCGCCTTCGGCTCAAGAGATCTTGTAAATCTTGTAAATTCAGTTCGCTTCGCTCACATTCTTGGTGTAGCCTACGGCTAGAAATCATACAAATCCGCACAAATCTTTCAAATTATATTTGTTTGATTTGGTAAGATTTGAGAGATTTCTGCCCGCAGGGCAAGAAAAGTCCGAACTCCGAGTACCGAATTATAAACAACATAGCACAATTCTCACGGACAGTCCGTAGCAACGATTGTCGTGGGACGTGTCCAATTCACCATGGTGGAAGAATAGATACCACGCGTTGTCCGCACCATTGGGCGTGGACGACCAATAGTAGCCGCCGGAACCCACGCCGTCCACATTGCCATCGAAATTGCGGCCGCCCGCTGCGGGCAAAAACACGAAACTGCCGTTGGGACCCACCACTTTAAAGCCTCTGCCCTCCCATATCCATTCGCAATAGTCTCTCAGCTCGTCGAGCTGTGCTTTGGTAGGCAAACTGTTTCCGAAACTTTTCAAAGCTTCATCGTATGTATAAAAGCCGGACTCGTTTGTTGACTTCCATAGTGTGCCGCTGGGCAGACCCAAGTCAACAAACTGAGACATCTGTGCGCTCACCGAAAGGGAAAGAAGGCACATCGCACTTAAAAACAGTATCTTTTTCATTGTTTTGATTCAGAAATAATTAAAATTAACGTGTGTAAAAAAAACAATGTTTATGGCTAATCTGCCCTAACCGATTGATAACCAACAACAAACATATTGAAGATAGAACGTTCAGCAATCGGGTTGTTCCAATCTATTTTATATTTAATTTCATTACCTTTATCTGTGTAATATTCATAATTATATGCTCCAATAGCCTCCCACAACAAAGTGCCGTCCAGCTCATACAACCCAATATATTCTGGACACCCGAGTCCACAACAATAACTGGCTCCATAAATAGAATAGTACAGCCGATTATCGCATTTGTGCACTTCAATATCGAAAATAGGAGTCGTTTGTATCCGTATTTCTTTTGATTTGTACTTGTGCTTGTGAAAAGGAATTTTGTCCGAATTTCTTTTCGCTACAACAGAATCATTTATGATAAAATAAGCAGTTTGTGAAATGATAATTGGGGATATGAAATTGTATTTTCCGCACATCTCATCCAAAGTGTCATTGTAGTAGCGCGTCTCTAATATCAACGAATGGCTTTTATCTGCCGAAATTTTCAATTTTTTAGTTTTAATTGAATTTTGAGCACTCAATGCACTTGCACTTAAAAGCATCACCAAAACACATTGCAACACAAGCATTGCGTTTTGTTTTCCCCCTTGTAAATAAAGTTTCAACATTCAACACTAAACTTTCAACTTTATTTCTCGTATTCCTTTTTATTAAGGTATTTGATTTCTTCCATGCCTTTCTCGTCTTTCTGGCGGATAAGCGGGGCCACGAGGAAGCCTTCGGCGGGCATCAGGGCGTGGAGGTTCTGAATCTTGCCTTCGGGGTCGATAAGCACGAAACGGGGGTAGGTATAGACGCTGAACTGGCGCAGCAGCTCGAAATTGTTGTTGAAATGCAGCCAGGTCCAACGGGTGTATTTCTCGCTGTTTTTGGAGTTGCGAAGGAAATGGTAGAATTTCTGGAACTCGCGGTCGCAGGAGATGGTCACGAAATCCAAGTCGCAGGTCTTGGTGATGGTGTCGTAGAAATGCGCCATGGTCTCTATCTCGCTCAGCGACGAAGGTTCGCCCACACGCACGAAACTCAGGTAAACCCATTTGCCGCGGAATTTGTCGAGGCTCACCATCTTTTTGTCCACATCGGGCAGCTCCACGGCAACCTTGGCGGTGGCGGCGTCCTGCGCGCGTTCGAAATTCTTCACCAGATTGTCGGCAATGGGCTTGTGCTCCTTGAATTTGGTGTTGCTCACCAGACGTTTCAGCATCTCTATCACGGAAGTGGAGTTGTAGTTGCGGAAATCGTAGTACGACTCCTTCAGCGCTATGATGGCCGCCAGCTCGCGCACCTGCTCGTTGCGCAGTATCTCGTTGGTGCCGATGGAGTCGATGTAGGTGTGCACGTCGAGGTTGTCGATCCAGTCGGAGAGACGCTCGATAGGCACGTTTTTCATGCCTTTGCTGATGACGTGCGAATAGATGGAGCAGAACAGCGACATATAGTTTTCGTCGTAGTACATGATGGGTTTCTGGGCTATATATTTGTCCACCATCTTTTTACGGCTTTCGTAGCCGAAGGCGAAACGCATCTCGGCCAGCTTGTATTCGCGGTAACGGTCGAAATACTGGTTGCCGGTGGCGGGCACCATTCTCTCAATGTCCATAATAAGGGTATCCACATATTTGCGGTTGGCGCGATAGCGTTTGTCGAGCGAGCGGCTGTATTTCTGCAACAGCACCGACGCCACGCTGTCGAAACGGGCAATGGAGAAATTGATGTCGGTGGCGGGCAGGTTTTGGAACACCACGGGCAGTGCCTCGCCGGCAAGGTAGATATTCTCCTTTTCGTCAAGATTCCAGTCGAAAGTGGGGATGGCAACCTCGTAGGTGCGCGAAGGCTCCACGTAGAACGACTGCGAGTAGTTTTCCACCTGCAGGAACACCAGCGCGGGGTAGTTGAAATAGGCCGACAGCTCGAAAGTGCGGCCGTCGCGGATGGTGTCGGTGGCCAGCAGCACCTCGTTCATCGAAATGACATCGGAGTAGCGGAAAAGCTGTATGACCTTGCCGCCCGCGTTGGCGGCGGTACCTTTTATTGTCACGTTGGGCGTCTGGGCGAAAAGTCCGCAGAAAGCACCCACTGCAAGAGCGAAAAAGAGTATTCGTTTCATAACTGACGTAAAAATTTCGTTATCAATAAATTAAACACTACAACAGGACTTTTTCACCCATTGTAACACAACCGCAAATTTACACAAAAAAAATGACTTTTTCCGCCCACCCACATATTTTTTTGAACACCAACGGCTTAATTATTTTGAACACGACCCACGCAATAACTTCCACCTTGCAGCGTTATTTTACTTTCAAAAGTCCCAAAATCATGCTCACCCTCGACACCTCCGAAATGTGCTCTCACCTGCGGAAAAAGCTGTTCGACAGCGACGGCATCTACCACCCTATCTGGACCGCTATGCAGGACGACCCCGAGCTCACCGCCGTGGTACGCTCGCGACAGCTGCACATCTACCGCAACAGCAAGAAAATCCTTGTACTTGCCGGAAAATCCGCACCGAAAATCATCAGGGAAGACAAAATTTGCGAAATATTGAAACAATAATCCAAACGCCTTCCAACTATGAAAAAAGCTTTTTTAATTTGCTCCGCACTTATCATAATCGCCGTAATGACTGCCTGCAAGAGCGGAAAATTGACTGCTGTACGCAGTACCAATGAAGACTACAATAAAGCCATAAAAAGTATGGTTTATTGCTCTTGCCTTCCTTTTAAGCCTTTTAATTTTTCTCCGACAGACAGTTTACTCATAGATAGTATGCTACGCAACCTTATCAATTCTAAAAAAAATGATTCCGACTTTGAACTGTTGTGGAACAAGAATATTCTCAGTTATAACAACACTTATATTGTTGAATATGAGTATAAAATAAAAGATTCTAGCAACCTTTCAAGCATCCATCGCATTGCTTTCTTTGACACCCTTTTTCGTCCTTTGGGGTCAATAGTTGGCAAACAGTTAGAGTACAATTGCTGCGCTTATTATTTAGCAACCGTCGATTGGAAAAATAACGAATTGCCCACTTTGCATCTCTTCCGATGGGGAGATAGCGCATCACTACCCGTGAAAATCGGAAAATATGCTCCAAAGAATTTTTACATAGAAGCTTACCGCTTTGATTTAGGAGGCTGGCTATATGTTAGTGGCCACAAAATAGCTAACGGAATTCACAAAGAAGATACCGTTTTTATGCGTTTGAAAATTAAACAATAATCATCACATCCTTAAAAACTTCCTCCACATCACACCCCCTTTCCCAACCTTTTATCAATCAACCACTTATTTTTATCAACAGAAACATTTAAAAAATTATGTACGAAAAAGTCGTTTTTCCGAAAAATAAGTGGTAAATTTGCATTTTATTATTCACAAAAATAAAAAACACAAAAACATAAAAATATGGCTGAAAACCAAATAATTAAAAAAGACGACCTTGTAGTCCGCTTTGCAGGCGATTCGGGCGACGGCATGCAGCTCTCCGGCACGCTGTTCTCCGACGCATCGGCACTTACAGGTAACGATATCGCTACTTTCCCGGACTATCCGGCAGAAATCCGCGCCCCGCACAACACCATCGCAGGTGTTTCGGGATTCCAAGTGCACGTGGGCAACCACATCTACAGCTCGGGCGACAAATGCGACATTCTTGTGGCAATGAACCCCGCCTCTTTCAAATCCAACCTGAAATGGGCCAAGAAAGGCGCTGTGGTGATAGTTGACATCGACACTTTCACCGAAGAGGCAATGAAAAAAGCCGGTTACGAATCCGACCCGTTCACCGACGAACTCGAACGCGAATACGCCATCGTGAAAGCCCCCATAACATCCTTCACCGAACGCATCGGCAAGGAACAGGGCGCCGACAAGAAAACCTACGACAAATGCCGTAATATGTTCGCCCTCGGCATCATTTTTTACATGACTCACAAAACGCTCGACCAGACTTTCGCCTACCTCGAACGCAAATTTGCCAAGAAACCCGATGTGGTGAAACTGAACAAAGCCGTTCTCTCCGAAGGTTACGAATACGCCGACAAGGTGGAACTCATCCACTCCCACATCGTCGAAGCCGCTCCGGCACAGATGCCCAAAGGCCGCTACCGCAACATCACGGGTAACGTGGCCACCGCTTGGGGTCTGCTGGCTGCCGCCGAACGTTCGGGACTGAGACTGTTCCTCGGCTCCTACCCCATCACCCCCGCCACCGACGTCATGGTGGAACTGGCCAAACACAAAGCCCTCGGCGCTCGCGTTTTCCAAGCCGAAGACGAGATTGCCGGCGTTTGCTCGGCTATCGGAGCTTCCTACGCAGGAGCACTGGCCTGCACCTCGACCTCCGGCCCCGGACTGTCGCTCAAGAGCGAAGCCCTCGGACTTGCCGTGATGGTGGAACTGCCTCTGGTCGTTGTCGATGTACAGCGCGGCGGCCCCTCCACTGGTCTGCCCACCAAAACAGAACAGAGCGACCTCAACCAAGCCCTCTACGGCCGTAACGGCGAAGCCCCGATGATAGTTGTAGCCGCCTCTTCGTCGGCCAACTGCTTCTACTGGGCTTACACCGCCGCCAAACTGGCTCTGGAGCACATGACCCCCGTCATTCTCCTTACCGACGGCTATCTGGGCAACGGCTCGCAGCTGTTCCGCATACCCAAAGTTGCCGACCTGCCGAGCATCACACCGCGTTTTGCAAAACCCAACGACCCCAACTACCGTCCTTTCCGCCGCGACCCCGAGACTTTCGCTCGCGAATGGGCTCTGCCCGGAATGGAAGGCCTCAGCCACCGCGTGGGCGGACTTGAGAAATGCCCCGACGGTCCTCTGAGCACCGACCCCGAAAACCACGCTCTGATGGTTTACAACCGTCAGGAGAAAGTGAACCGCGTGGCCAACTACATCCCCGAACAGGAAGTTACGGGCAACCCCGACGCCGACCTGCTCGTCATCGGATGGGGCGGCACCGCAGGCGCTCTCACCCTCGCCGTGGAAGAGATGAACAACGAAGGCAAGAAAGTGGCTTACACCCATTTCAACTACATCTGCCCTCTGCCCAAGAACACCGGCGACATTCTGCGCAAATACAAGAAAATAGTGGTCTGCGAGCTCAACAACGGACAGTTCGCCGGCTACCTTCGCACACAGTTCCCCGAATGCCCGATGCACCAATACAACAAAATAATGGGACTTCCGTTCGAAGTGGGCGAATTAAAAGATTGTTTCACCAAAATTTTAGGAGAATAAGTTATGGCAGAAAGACATTTTGTTCCAAAAGCAGAACGCGAATATACAAAAGCTGATTTCCAGAGCGACCAGATGGTGAAATGGTGCCCCGGCTGTGGCGACCACGCCATACTGAGTTCCTTGCTCAACACTTTCCCGAAAACCGGGCACAAAAAGGAAAACATACTGATGGTATCGGGCATCGGATGCTCGTCGCGTATACCGTATTATGTGGACACTTACGGTTTCCACAGCATACACGGACGCGCCTGCGCCATAGCCACCGGAGCCAAACTGGCCAACCCCGCCCTCAGCGTGTGGGTCAATATGGGCGACGGCGACTCCATGGCCATCGGCGGCAACCACCTTATCCATGCCGTGCGACGCAACCAAGACCTCAACATCACTATCTTCAACAACGAAATCTACGGCCTTACCAAAGGTCAGTACTCGCCCACAACCAAGTTCGGCCAGATTACCAAAACCTCGCCTTTCGGCACCATCGACTACCCGTTCAA
>DBXF01000070.1 GCA_002309295.1 Bacteroidales bacterium UBA1219
TTGCCGCTCGGAGTCTGTACCTGATTGGTGGTGATCAGACGCACCAGGTTGGAGCCGGAGTATTCTGTTGTGGAGCCGTTCCAACGGTGTGTGGGTTCAAATGTGTTGGGGTAGTTTACGGGGTTGGAGGTGTGGTAGAACACTTCCCAGTCGTAGACATTGGTGGGGTTGGGTGTTGTGAGGTTGATGAACTGTATTTCCGGATTTGTTACAGTAATGATAGGAGGTGTCCACGAGAAGCTGCCGTGCGGGAATCCGAACACGTAGGCTGTGTTGTAAACGGTGTCGAGACAGCCTTCGGCGCTCTTGATGAAGCATGTGAATCGGAAGTTGCCTTCGGAGCTGTAGGTGTGTGTGGGAGCGTTGTTGTTAGGAGTGGTGGAACCGTCGCCCCAGTTCCAGCTGTAGGTGTTGCGCTGGCTTTCGGGGTTGATGTCCACAATGCTCATGGTGTAAGGCACGCACGACTCGTATATCTGCGGGTCGAATATAGGCAGGGGCACTGTATCCACATCCACATGGAAGGAAAGGACAGTTTCGCAACCCAGCTGGTCCCAAACATGAACCGTCATTGTTATGGAGTCGTTAGGATATATGTCGATAGCGTTACCCGATTGCCCGTTGCTCCATTGCCAACGACGGGCTGTGGCGCCGTTAACCTGTATGTGAGCGCGGGTGTTTATACACACCACAGAGTCGCCGGAGATAGTGGGAGCCTCAGGAGCGTTGAAAGTAACGGTTTGGTAGATGGTGTCGGAACATTCGTCGCCGGCCAAGCCAACTACAAGTCTAATGGTATAGGTGCCTGGGCTGCGATAGTTGTGGCTTCCCGGGTGTTCGGAGCGTGTGATAGGAGAACCGTCGCCCCAGTCCCAATAGAACGATTCGCAAGGTCCAATGGGGTTGGGATCTGTAGCGCTGATGGAAGCGTAGCTGGAGTTTGTAACATTCACGGTATAGTTACATCCCGTAGTATCCAAAGTGGCGCTGAATCTTGCGTGCGGGAAACGCGGTGCTGCCATGGTGGACATGGTGAATCTACAGGTGGGGTTGTCTATAAACGAAACTTCGCAGTAGTACACTGAGCTGTCGATACTTACCTGAACTGTCTGTTGGTTCGAAGACCAGCCAGGAAGGCTCGGGTTATACCAGCGGTAGTTGAAACCTGCAGGGGCGGTAAGTGTGGCCACTTGTGCGTTGTTACCGCAAGTGTTGGCAATGATACGAGCTTTGGAGCATCCGAGGGTGTAGTATGCGTAGAGGAAGTGGTTGGAACCTCCCTGTCCGCAGTTGAAAGTGGCAAAACGCATTTTGATTGTTTGGCCGTGGTAGCGCGACACGTCTATACCTACAGGAGTCCAGTCCCTGTAATAAACGCCACTGCCCAGACCGCTATGCCAAGGTGAGCCCGGCTGGTCGTGGTCGTTTGCAGCATTGGTGGCGTTGAAGTCGGCGGAACCGCACACCGGGTCGATGGGGGTGTCGGTGCTGTCCACTATCTGCATGGTGAATCGGGGCTGCTGGTTGGCCGGGTGTCCGGGGTTGTACACTACCAATGCGTAATTCAGCAGTATGATATCAGCATTGTTGGTATCCACCCTCATGGTGTAAGTAATTGCTTGGCAGAAATATGATCCGTAGGCACATCCCAGTCGTACCGAGGCGCATCCTGTTGGCGGTATGGTGGGTAGCTGCCTGTTGCTGAGGGAGTCCATAATAGAGGGGTCGGTATGTACGGTATGACGGCTTGCCTGTTGGCTTGTGGGATAACCATAGGCTCGCGGGCCGTTGTTTACAACTCCTCGGGTTGAGTAAGGCCCGGTGTGGTTACTGCTGCTGTACTCTCCCCAGCCGTTATTGTATTGTCCTGTTCCTTCTGTATTCGAGGCCAGGCCGTAGGTACATACGCAGTTCGGGCCTGTCAGGTTGGTGAAATCTATACATCCTTGCAACTGAGAGCAATAGCGAACATGTATCCTTTCGCTGTTCTTGCTGGTATCGCCGTTGGGGCATATTGCCCTTACCATAAAGTCGTAAGTCATATCTTCCATCAATCCGCAAATAGTGTCGGGTTTGGAAGTTACATAACGTTTGGTTCCTGTGCCGGCAGTAAAGCCGTATTGTCCGTATTCGACAATCCATCCTGTGGGTTGTGGGTTGCCGAAGTCGGTCCAGTCTATTTCCACGCAGCCTCCTCCGAGGTTGGTTTTTGTGATATTTATGGGTTGCGGACAGCTAACAGGTTCTATGCAGATATTGTCTATTGCTCCCGGCGGTTGGGTTGCCGTGCTGGTATTGTTGTACCAGTAGAAGACAAGATAATAGTCTTGTGTGGTGGGCACCTGGACCAATGGGTTGGAAAAGGTTTGCCATGAGTTGCGGCCATAAAGACCTATGCCGCCGTCGATGGCTATGGCTCCGTTGGGGAGGGTTGTCTGGCTGAGCCCCGACAACGCTGAACCAGCTGTAAAAGTTGTGGTGGCAGGAATAAGGAAAGCTCTTATATAAGCGTAGGCCGTGGAACCGCTGACATATCCTTGCGATGCCCAGTTGTAGGAAACATCGTATATGCCTTGAGGTATGTATATTCTGCGGTATGCGTAGGAATAGGAGGCAACGTTGGTGTAGGCGTTGCTTATTCCGTCGTTTGTTATGTACAGACTATAAACACCTACTCCTGTTTGGGTGGCATTACCTATCATCCATCGGCTGCCGTTGGATGTGCTAGTGTTGGCAAATCGCCAAAAAGCCAACTCACGCTGATTTTCGAAATTACAGCAGTACGGAACGGTATCCGTAGCGGATTGCGAGTTGGCAAAAAGTGGGATAAATAGCGCAATCCCACATATCAACCTTTTGAATATTGAAGCTGTCCTGTTCATATCAAGTATTTATTATTTTTGTTTTATGTGTTTTGTTTTTAATAACAATGTCATAAAAAACTATTCCATGACATTGTTGTGCATTCATTATGTATTGTTTTACAGTGTTTTATGTGTTATTTATAATTTAAAATGTCTATAAAATGTCTCGCAAAGATACGATTTTTTTTTGTCATATTCAAGTTTTGTGTCTCATTTTTTTCTTTCTTCATTTTTATATGGACATTGTTAGATGTTACTTTGTTACATTTTATTGACGGATAATGTTTTGTTTTTCTTATCTGATTACTTCAATAACACCGTTGCGGAGTACATTTCCTGTATGGCCTTTGGCAGAGAAGCGGTAATAGTAGGTGCCTGTGGTTTCGTTATTGAGCGAGGGGTCCCAGAAGTCTTCGCGGGTGGATATGTCTTTTTTATAGTAAACCAAGCGTCCCCAGTGGTTGTAGATGTATAGTTCGTTGTCGGTATAGTTGCCGCCGTCCAGCAGGTTTTTGATTTCGAATATGTCGTTGATGCCGTCACCGTTCGGGGTGAGGACATTGGGGAACTGCAGAAAATCGTTTAGGATGTATATTACGTAGTCGATAGAGTCCATGCAAAGGAATTCGTTATCGGGAGTGCGTATGTTGGTGTAGGCCACCAGACGGGTTTTGTAGAATCCCACGTCGTTGTTGTCGGTTACTGGCCATGTGTAGTATGGCTCGAAATTGTTTGAAACATCGAAGGCACTTGTGTCGGTGGAGTCATGGAAGAACTCCCATTTGTAGTAGTTGAATTCGGGTTCGTGTGGGGCGCTGAGGTTTTCGAAAAACATATCGGGTTGTGTTATTTTGCCAAAGAAAGAGTGCCATCTGAAATCGGCTTTGGTATAGTCGTATGAGTAGGCAAACAGGTTGGTGGTGTCGGCACAACCCGGAATTGTTGTGGCTATGCATAATATGTTGTATCGGCCCGGGGTGTGATATGTGTGTTGCGAGTGTGCCGTGTCGTTGGAGGTGGTGCCGTCGCCCCAGTCCCATAAGTAGCCGCATGTGTCGGCATTGGGACCGTGGTCGGTTATGTTAACCGTAAGCGGGTTGCAGCTGGCATAGTGGGTGGTGTCTATCACTATACGTGGTCTGTGTGCCACACGGACAAATATGGAGTCGTCGGCTTCGCACCCTCTGAAGTCGGTTACATGTACCGAGAAAGTGTAGGGCACTATCATCGTTCTGTCTATGGCCTGTGTCGAATCTCCTGTGTTCCATTCATACTTGACGAATGTCTGTCCTTCCACCCATATATGGTTGTTCACCCCGTGGCATGCCAAAGTGTCGCCATGAATTACGGGCACTTCGGGAGGTGCAAAAGTAACTGTCTTGTATACGGTGTCGTAGCATCCTAGGATTGTCTTGCCGGCTACAAGCATCACGTTGTATGTGCCGTAGGTTGGGAAGGAATGTGTCAAGTTGTTCTGCATTACTGATCCAGAGTCAGCAGTGCCGTCGTCGAAATTCCAATAGAAGTAGTCGCAGTCGTAGGCTGTTTCGGTTCCGGTGGAATTGGACGTATGACTGAGGTTTTCGAAAGTGGCTTTATATGAGCAGTTGGATGAGTCTTTTGTGTAACTGAAGTCGGCATGGGTGTACTGCCGTTCCACAAGGTCGCTGTTGGCTATCACCGAAAGAGTGAATTTGCAGTTGGAGCTGTCGTTTCCGAAGAAAACATCGCAGTAGTAGAGCGTGTTGTCGAGAGCTACCAATATGGACTGGTCGGTGGAGGAGAATCCTGGATGATGTGGGCTGTACCAGTGGTAGCGGAAGCCTTCTGGGGCCAAAAATTCAGCGATGTAGGGCGAGTTGAGGTTGCCGCAGACTTTGGCTTTGATGCGCGATTTTTCGCATTTCAGATTGTAGTAGGCGTATCCGAAGTGCGCCTCGGCTCCCTGTCCGCAGGCATAGGTGGTAAGTCTGACGGTAAGGTTATGTCCGTGGTAGTCGGCGATGTTGAGGCCTACCGGAGTCCAGTCGTGCCAGTAGGTTAAGTTGTCCATGCCCGTATGCCACGATGAGTCGCCTCTTACATTGTCGGGGGTGAAGTCGGCGAAATAGCAGCCTCTGTCGACAAGGTTGTTGTTGCTGTCGAGCACCTCTAGTATGAAACGCGGCTTGCGGACGCTGTCGTGGTTGTCGGGGTTGTAAAGCACGCAGGCGTATTTGAGCATCAGCAGGTCGGCGGTGGAGGAGTCCACTGTGATGTCGTATGAAATGCTTTGGCAAATCCATCTGCCGTAAACGGTTCCCAGACGTACCGACGAAGCCTCGCCAAGGGGAACAGTACGTAGCTGATACCCTGAGCAAGAGTCGAACTCGGCGGGGTCGGTGTGTACTGTGTGGCGGCTGGCATGAAGCATGGTGTTGGGGTCGCCGTAGTTCTGATATCCGAAGTTTACTATGCCAGTGTCGGAGTATGGGCCGTAGAATTCGCCTATTGTGTCGCCATGTTCCTCGTACTGCCCGTAGGTACAAACGGTGCCGGGGGCTTTAAGGTCGCAGAAATTTCGGCAAAGGTATGTCTCTGACTTGTAGCATATACTCAGAACATCGCTGTAGCCGCTCATAGAGCCGTTTTGGCAGTTAGACCGTACGTAAAAGTCGTATGTCGAATCGGCTTGAAGTCCGCAGATGGTATGTGGATGGTTTGTAGCGGCGACCTGTGTGCCCGTTCCCAACTGGAATCCACGAGGTCCGTATTCTATATTCCACGAAGTGGGGGTGGGTATCTGAACATCGTCCCAGTCGAGCGAAATGCACCCATTTCCCAAGTCGCTATAAGCAAGTGCTTTGGGCTGCTGGCACTGTACCGCAGTTATGTTGATATTGTCTATGGCAGGACTCCAATATACATTCGAGTTTGGGTCGAAACGGAGATATTGTCCGTTGCAGAAAAAGAAAAATACAAGGTAGTAGTCGTCGGTAACTGGAATTTGTACTGTGGGGTTTGAAAATCGGCTGAAAGTTCCACCGTTTATTATTTGTGCGCCACTGAAATCCACGGGTATGGCGTTGGGCGGCAGATGAGAAGCCGATATTCCAGGATATCGCTGCCCACCGGTAAATGTTGTTGTGGCAGGTATGAGGAATACTCGCATATAGGTGAAGCTAATGTAGTTGGAAAGGCCGGGGAAAAACCAGTCAAAACTGATGTTGTACAGCCCCGCATTGAAGTGAATTTTGCGGTAGGCATACGAATTGGAAAGGTATTCGAAACAAAAAAAGGGTAAATCGGTGTAAAATGAGTCGGGACATACGAACAACGAATAATAGCCGCCATTGTCTGTTGCAGTATCGATTATCCACAAATTCATAATATCGTTGGAGAACTGCCAGTCGGAACGTTCCTGAGGGTTCTCAAAATCACAATAATACGGAACCGTTGCCGCGGTCTGGGATCTTGCGACCCCGGCAATAGTCAGCAAAGCCAGAAGTATTACCGTTATTTTGTGATTTTTGTTCATGATTATCAATTTTACAATTGACACACAATTACCATGCAAAGATACAATTTTATTGCCATTTTTAACAAATTTTTGTACAATTAAATGTGGGTAATCTGTATTATCACTTGATAATCAAGATTATGTGAAAGGCGTTGGTGTGGGTGTTTTGTTTTTATTGTATCGTTATTGCTTTTTCAACTTGGTTAAAATCTCTTCAAAGACACAATAATACGCCGTTTTTTTTGTTTTTAAAAGTGCTCTAAATTTGCTAAAAGATATGCGCATATACCTTGTGGGATACATGTACAGCGGAAAGACGTCGGTAGGGAAGAGGCTGGCTCGGCAGTTGGGCTATGCTTTTGTCGACCTTGACGAGCTTTTCGAGCAGCGCTACAAAATTTCAATACCCGATTTTTTTAGCCGCTACGACGAGGCCGCGTTCCGCAAGTTGGAGCACGACATGCTGCTGTCCACTGCCGATATGGACGATTGTGTGATTTCCACCGGTGGCGGAACACCGTGTTTCCATGGCAATTTGGATTTTATCAAAGCGCATGGCTTGAGTATCTACCTCGAAGCTTCGGAGGGGACAATACTCAATCGCAAGGCCAATTCGAAAAAAGCCCGTCCAGTGCTCGACGCTCTCATGCCCGACGAGCTAAGGACTTTTGTATCGAACCAGCTGAACCAACGCCGCCCGTTCTACGAACAGGCCGACTTGCGTTTCGATGCCGAAAATGTTTCTATAGACGACATCTGTAAAGCTATATTGAACAAGTAATCACAGGTGCTTCAGAAGTTCTTCCGGAGTGTTGATGATAATGTCGGCATGGTTTTGTTCCAATTCCGACTTGGGCCGCAGTCCCCATGTAACGCCAACAGCGGTGAGACCGGCGTTGTGTGCCGTTTGCATGTCCACGCCCGAATCGCCGACGTAAAGTACATCTTTTTTATCGATTCCGGTATCCGCCAAGATATCGTCAACTATAGCGGGATGGGGTTTTGTGGGCACTCCGTCGCGCTGGCCGATGACGCTTGCAAAAGGTATGTCGGGGAAAAAGTGGTGTATCATTGCCACCGTGGCGTCGTTCACTTTGTTGGATGCCACTGTGAGAGCGACACCTTTTTGGGTCAGAGTTTGCAGTAGCTCGTCGATGCCGTCGTAAACTGTGCTTTTGTCGGTGTTGTGAAGCATGTAGTGCTCCATAAAATGTTCTTTTACAGAGCGTATTGTCTGTTCGTCGCGGTTTTCGGGGGGCAAGGCCCTTTCTATTAGTTTGTATATGCCGTTGCCCACAAAGTGTGGGAATTTTTTGTATGGTTGCGCAGGAAAGCCGAGGGTTTGCAAGGCATAGTTCACACTGTCGGCCAAATCGGCTATGGTGTTTATCAGGGTGCCGTCCAAATCGAATATAACAAGTCGTTTCATGGGTGGGTAGTTCGTCTGAAAGTTGTATAATCAAAAACGCAACCAATTGAAAATTAGTTGCGTTTTGTTGTCCTACCAGGACTCGAACCTAGACAGGCAGAACCAAAATCTGTAGTGCTACCATTACACCATAGGACAATCATTTTCTTTCAAAAATGCGTTTGCAAAAGTACGCTTTTTTTTTGGTCCGACAAAGTTTTTTTGTCATTTTGCCCTCGTAAAACCGTGCAATAAGTTGTCATTCAATAAATTGATTACAATTTATTTTGAGATGCCGATTGCGTAAAATGTCGTTTTTTAAGCCCGTTTAGGTGCTAAGAAAATGCTTTTTGTCTAATATCGTGGGCAAAAAATGGGCAAAAATAGACTATTTTTTTCTTTGCTGGAGCTTGGCTTCCACCGACATCGTGGTGTGAGGCACAACGCGCAGACGTTCCTTGGGTATCAGCTTGCCCGTAACCTTGCAGATGCCGTAGGTTCCGTTTTCGATGCGTACAAGTGCAGCTTCGAGGTCTTTCACAAATTTCTGCTGGCGCACTGCCTGTCGGGCGTTTTCCTCTTTGGAACGGACTTCGCCGCTATCTTCGAGCAACTTGAATGTTGGCGAGGTGTCGCTAACATCTTCTGGCGAGTTAGCCACGGCTTCGGTCAGCAGCTCGAGGTTTTTTCTGGCTTTTTCGAGTTTCTTCTCGATAATCTCGCGAAATTCGGCAAGTTCTTCGTCCGAATAGCGTGTCTTTGTCGGTTTGTTGTCTTCTGTGTCTGCCATAGAGTTTCTGTTTATGGTTTGACTGTCAATGAATTATTTGCTTGCATCACGAAAAGATTTCGTTTCGTTGCCGACTGCAAAAATACGGCATTATTTAAAGTTTTTTGCAAATGTCCTGCAAATGTTATCAAAAATTTATCAACTATTTTTGAAGATACAGGTCAATAAGTCCGTTTGGTGCGGTTACGGCGATGGTGCGTTTATCTCTGTCCACGCTGTCGATAATCTGGTCAATTACCGGGAGTAGTATTTCGGTGCCGTTGTTGATAATTTGGAAAAGCGGCTGTGCGGGATAGTCTATCACCGAGGCCACTGTCCCGATGTCGCCTTTTTCGCTGTCGATGACGGTGAAGCCTATAATTTCGTGGAAATAGAATTTTTTTCCGGTGAGTTTTGGCAGCAGGTCCAAAGGCAGGTAAAGGTCGCAGCCTACAAGTGCAAGGGATTCTTCTCGGCTTAGGTCTTCGAAAAGCACGGTGGCTTTATTGCCGTTGATGCGGATGCTTTGAATGAAATAGGGCACCAGCTGGTTTTTAACCTCGACAAACACGGAGTCGAGGGCGGCGTAGTTTTCGGGTTCGTCCACGTCAAGGAAAAACACCACCTCTCCTTTCAGTCCGAAGGGCTTTGTTATCTTGCCTAGGTTGAAGCAATCTTTTTTGTCCATTGATCTTGTTTTTTTATAAAAAGAAATAGCGAATAAAAACGTGTTTTATCCGCTATTTTGTTTTGTTGTCGTTGTTCTGCTTTACTCTTGAGCGGGAGCTTCTTCGGCAGGCTGTTCTGCATCGGCGGGAGCGTCTGCGTTAGCTTCTGCGTTTGCCTCTGCCTCGGCAGCAGCCTTAGCGGCAGCTTCGGCTTCGGCGGCAGCGGCTTTCTTGGCGGCTACGGCCTCAGCTTTGGCGGCGTTGGCTTTGGTTTCGGCCTCAAGACGTGCCTTGCGGGCGTCGCGGGCTTCGCTTTCCAAAGTGTTGCGCTTGCTGTTGATTTTTGCTTCTTTTTCCTGCAGCCATTGGTTGAATTTAACGTCGGCCTGTTCCTGGCTGATGGCGCCTTTTTCAACACCAATCTGGAGATGGCGTTTCAGAAGCACACCCTTGTACGACAGTATGCGGCGAGCTGTCTCGCTGGGCTGGGCTCCGTTTTTGAGCCAATTTACTGCGCTGTCGATATTGAGATTGATCTCGGCAGGGTTTTTCATGGGATTGTAGGTTCCCAATTTTTCAATGAATTTTCCGTCTCGTGGTGCACGACCATCCGCAACTACTATGTGGTAATAAGGTTGATTCTTTTTACCATGACGTTGCAATCTAATTCTTGCTGGCATAATTTATTGTGTTTTAAATAATTAAATAATTTTCGTTTTAAACTAACGAACTGCAAAGATACGATTTATTTTTGAAACAACAAAATTTCGTGTGCTTTTTGTCATTTTTTTTCACTGCGATGCGCCGAAATGCTCTCGCCAAGTGCCAATAAAATCGCTTTTCACAACCTTTTTCGATTAAAAATGTGCCAACTATACCACACTGTCGTTTTTTTTATGTAAATTTGCATTACCGAATACCAATTTCAACACTGCGTAAAATACTGTAAAATATGAAACTACACAGACTCCTATTTTTGTTGTCCGTCGTTGCCGCCTCTGTTATGGCCGGTTGTTCTGACGGCGCCGACGTATATATTGGGACATGGCACCGTATCCCTGCCGGCGACAGCCTATACCGCGGTTTTACTCTTGGCGGCAACGGCATCGCTGCTCCATTGAACGAACCTACTAATCAGTATAACAGCTGGCGACGCAAGCGCGACACCTTATGGCTTTCGGGCCAACGCTTCACCGACACTTCGGTAGCTCCTTTTATCGACACTTTAATCGTAAAAAAGATTACCAGCGACTCGCTTGTTGTCCGTTCCGAAGGCAGACTGCTGCATTTTTCGCGCGAATAAATTTGTACAAGGGCAATAAAAACAAGTTTTCTACGTTGAATAATTTTTGCAACACATAAAAACCTCATTATATGAAAAAAATAATTCTGCTGTCCGCTCTCTGCATGGCCTTGTCACTCACGGCTCAGGAGCGTCAGGTATCGGCATTGTTCACGCACTCCACTTTCAATATTCCGGGTGACGCTCCATACGTGGAGACATACCTGTTGATTGACGCATGGAGTTTGGAGTTTGTGCCCGCCAACGGCAAATATCAGGCCACCATCGACTTGGAGATTGTGGCACGCAAAGTTTCTTCCAAGGTACTGGGATATGTGAACACCAGTTATTCGGTTGACGACCGTTCGAACTCTACCAAAGCCGATTCGATATGCTATGTAAAGAAGTATAGTCTTAATAGTCCAGCCGTTGCCAAGCCCACCGACGACCAGTTCCAGTTCCTCGACCTGCAACGTTTTTCGCTTGCCAATGGTGTTTACGTGCTGGAGCTTACCGCCAAGGATCACAACACCACCGCAAAACCCCAGACCATTACCGACACATTGTTCGTGGCCTATCCATCTACCACTCCTTCCATTTCGTCGATACAGCTGATTTCGTCGATAACACCCACGCAAACAGTGAACAAACTCTCGCGTGGCGGATACGATATGGTGCCATACACCAACAGTTTTGTGCCCGAAAGCATGACAAAACTGAACTTTTATTTCGAGATTTACAATATCAACAACGAAATAAAGGAAGGAATAATTGCGACCCACAGCTATCTTGAAACTATGGAAACCGGTCGCAAAATCGGCGGTACCGACCAGTACATGCGCCACAAACCAGACACAATAGTGGCCGAATACAACGCTATCAACATCAGCGACTTGCCTTCGGGAAACTACAATCTTGTGGTGGAAGTGGTTAACGTGAACAACGAAATGCTGCTTTTCCGCAAATTTCCCTTCCAACGCAGCAATCCCAAAATGGACCTGCAGTTGGAAAACTATTCCAGTGTCGAATATACCGACAGCAATTTCGCTACCCGCATCACCGATGAGAAAGAAATCACATACTATATAAAAGGTCTGTGGCCTGTTGCCAACGCCGAAGAGCGCAACTTTATCACACATTGCAACGAACTCTCTTTGGAAGAAAAACAGCATTTTTTGTTCATGTTCTGGGCAAAACGCAGTCTTTTGGATCCCGAAACAGAATGGGAGAAATACTTGCTTCAACTTAAATTTGTGGAGAAGGAGTTCGGCTATGGCAAGACTCCCGGCTACAACACCGACCGCGGTCGCGTGTATCTGCAGTACGGTCCGCCGAATTATATCATCGACGGACACCACAAAGTTAGTGTGCGCAACCACCAAACCCAGGGACAGGTGTTTTACTATCCTTACGAGATGTGGCGCTACGACATGCTTCCAGCCGACGAACCCAAACGTATGTTCGTGTTTTTCGACGAATTTCAGGCAGGCGACTACAAGCTGTTGCACTCCAATGCCAAAGGCGAGGTGCAGGACATGCTGTGGGAACGCCGTCTCAGCCGCAATATGCTCGACGAATACGTGCAGGGCGAAGCAGGTATGCAATTTGAAAGAGGATACTAACCGATGTTCAGCAAACTGCTTTTCTACCTTGTGCTGCTCCCTTTGGCATACCTGCCGATAAGGGTGCTGTACTGGCTGTCCGATTTCAATTATTTCCTGATTTACAAAGCGTTCCGTTACCGGAAAAAGATCGTTTTCAACAACCTGCACAACTCCTTTCCCGACAAAAGCGACGAAGAAATAGCCGTTTTAGCAAAGAAATACTACCACCACCTGTCCGACATAGCCTCGGAGCTGATACTTAACATGCGGCTGCAGCCGAAAAAGCTCTTCGCCCGATACCACGTCACCAATCCCGAAATGACTTTCAAATACTACGAGCAGGGAAAGAGCGTGATACTGATGTCGTCGCACTACAACAACTGGGAATATATGATTACCTCCCTCGAACATCAGGTGAGGCACCACGGCATAGGCGTCGGTAAGGAGCTGTCGAACAAAGCGTTGGACAAATGTCTTAACAAACGTCGCACCCGCTACGGCACCGAGGTGGTGTTTGCCGACCGCGTGAGGCAGACTTTCGAATACTACCACCAACACCAAGTCCCCGTGGCATATATGATGCTCTGCGACCAGTCTCCCAACGACATACACAAATGCTGGTGGACCACCTTCCTCAATCAGGACACTGGAGTTATATACGGAGCCGAATATTTCGCCAAGAAATACGACATACCCGTGCTTTACTACGAAGTGAACAAGGTGAAGCGCGGCTTTTACGAAGTAACCTTCCACCACATCACCGACACGCCGCAGCAGACCGAGCACGGCGAGATTGTGGAGAAATACGTGCGGATGCTTGAGCAGACCATCACACGCAAACCCGAATACTGGCTGTGGTCGCACCGCCGCTGGAAACACAAAAGACCCTCAGAATCAGAACAATGAACAAACGAGTTGCTATAGTAATACTTAACTGGAACGGACGAAAAATGCTGCAGGAGTTTCTGCCGTCCGTGGTGGAGCACAGCGCCTCGGCACAGATAGTGGTCGCCGACAACGGTTCCACCGACGACTCCGTGGAGTTTCTCCGCACTAACTATCCTCAAATTCAGCTTGTTATAAACGACAAAAACTACGGTTTCGCCGAAGGCTACAACAAAGCCCTCGCCCACGTGGAGGCCGACTACTACGTAATACTCAACTCCGACGTGGAGGTAACCCCCAACTGGATAGAGCCTGTGGTGGAGCTTATGGAGAGCGACGAAAACATAGCCATCTGCCAGCCCAAGCTGCTTTCGCACATCAACCGCGAGAATTTCGAATATGCGGGCGGCGCCGGCGGTTTCATCGACCGTTTCGGTTACCCGTTCTGTCGCGGAAGGGTGTTCAGCACTTTGGAGAAAGACGAAGGTCAGTACGACGACGTGCGCGAGGTGTTCTGGGCCACCGGGGCCGCGATGTTCGTCAAAGCACCTCTGTTCCACAAACTCGGCGGCTTCGACGGCGATTTCTTCGCCCACATGGAGGAGATAGACTTCTGCTGGCGCGCCAAAAACAGCGGCTACAAAGTTATGTACTGTCCCGCCTCGAAGATTTATCACGTGGGCGGCGGCACCTTGCCTCCCAGCTCGCCTTTCAAGACGTTCCTCAATTTTCGCAACAATTTCGCACTTCTGTACAAAAACCTGCGCCGCATAAGCATAGCCTACGTCTTTCCTGCACGCATAGTGCTTGACTACGTGGCGGCAGTGCGTTTCCTCACCGAAGGTAAACCCAAGGAATTCTGGGCGGTGGTTAGGGCGCATTTCGCCTTTTACCGCATGGTGCCCAGCCTAACCCGCAAACGCCGCAAGATGGACCATCGCAAAGTGGGCGAGATTTACCGCGGCAGCGTGGTGTTCGCCAATTTCCTGTTCAAGAAAAACAAGTTCTCAATGTTCGACGAGAAGAAGTTTAGCAGGTAATCATATCAAATACAGAAAATTATGAACAATACCGGCGACATAATCATCTATCAGACCGAAGACGGTTTGACAAAAATCAATGTAAACATTCAGGGTGAAACCGTTTGGCTTTCTCTTGATTTGATGGCAGAACTATTCCAGCGCGACAAATCAACCATCTCACGCCACATAAAGAATATCTTTAACGAAGGTGAACTCTCGCCAAATTCAGTTGTTGCAAAATTTGCAACAACTGCCGCTGATGGGAAAACCTACCAAGTGGATTACTATAATCTTGATGTCATTATTTCAGTAGGCTATAGAGTGAAATCCGTAAGAGGTACTCAATTTCGCATCTGGGCTACGCAGCGGTTGAAGGAGTATATGATAAAAGGGTTTACGATGGACGACGAGCGGCTGAAAGGCAACGGCGGCGGCAATTATTGGAAAGAACTGCTTGACCGCATCCGCGACATCCGTTCCTCGGAAAAAGTGTTGTACCGCCAAGTGCTTGACCTATATGCCACCAGTGTGGATTATAATCCCAAGAGTGATGAATCCATACTGTTTTTCAAAATGGTTCAGAACAAACTCATTATGCCGCCCACGGACATACGGCAGCGGAAGTCATTTACGAACGTGCCGATGCCGAGAAGCCTTTTATGGGATTGACCACCTTTTCGGGAGAACTGCCTGCATTGAAAGATATTGGTATTGCCAAAAACTATCTGAATGAAAACGAGTTGAAGATTTTGAACAACCTCGTTTCGGGTTATTTCGATTTGGCCGAAATCAATGCGTTGGAGCACAAGCCCATGTACATGAGTGACTATATCCGCCAATTGGATTCGCTGCTCACTTCCGGCAACCGTCCGTTGCTCGAAGGTGCAGGCTCTGTAAGCCATGCCCAAGCCGTGGCGAAAGCCACCGCCGAGTACCGCAAATACCAGAGCAACACCCTCTCGCCCGTGGAAGAGGCCTATTTGGAAACTCTGAAAGAGACAGCCAAATTGGTGAAAAAAAACAAACAAGACAAGCAATAAACCAACTACACAATGAAAAAAATAGCAGGTAAAGCTTTGGCTTTACCTGCTGTTTTTCAATTTATTGAATCCCCCTCCCCCTATCTTTTCAGCATCTCCACCGGGAAGGTGAAATAGGTGTTGGGGTAAGGTTCGTTTTTGAGGGTGAAATGCCACCATTCGCACTCGTAAGGCTTGAATCCGTGGTTTATCATAGCTTTACGTAAAATCATACGGTTGGCGAACTGCTGTGCGGTGATGGTGTCGTTGGTGCGGTACTCCATTGTTTTTGGGTTGCCGCCGCAGTCGGGATGACTCTCGCGGCCGAACCAGTCGAAGGTGCCACCCATGTCGAGTTCTTTTTCGGTGTTCATGTCGAAAAGGGTGAGGTCCACCGTGGAGCCGCGCGAATGGCCGCTTTTTTCGGCAATATACTCAAGTTCGAACAAACGGCTTTTGTCCACATTGGGGTAGAAATAGCGTTTCATCGCGGTGTCGCTGAGGTCGGCGCCCCAGCGCAGGAAATGGTCAACGCCCATCTGCGGACGGTAGGCGTCGTAAATCTTCAGACGGTAGCCCATCTCCTTCAGCTCGTCGCTTACGGCCCGCAGGCTGTCGGCGGCACGGCGGGTGAGCAGAGCCACGGGGGCTTGGTAGCCGTCGATACGTGCACCCACAAAATTGAAAGTGCTGTAGTAGCGTATCTCCAGGATGGCGTCGGGCACTACATCTGTAATCACCACAAAATTGCTGTTGTCGTTTTCGTGTATCGCCTGTGCGCTTTCGGGAGCCGATTTGCTGCAACACGAAGAAAAGGCGACAATCGCAAAGAGTCCTAACAAAAGAGTTATGAGTTTGGTTTTAAGCATATTATGATTGAATTTGAAATTTTAATATCCTTGCAAATATATGTATTTTTTACGACAAACGGAAACAGGCTACGTTTTGTCAAAAACAAATACATTTTTTCATACGGTCGCACGCAATAAAACAACGTTTTTGTCGTTACATATTTTTTAATATCAAGAAAATGGATAGAAAAGTCAGAGTACGTTTTGCGCCAAGTCCCACCGGACCGCTGCACATAGGCGGCGTAAGGACAGCCCTTTACAACTATTTCTTCGCCAAACAGAACGGCGGCGACATGATACTGCGTATCGAGGACACCGACCAGACACGTTTTGTGCCCGGTGCCGAAGAGTATATCATCGAAGCCCTTACGTGGCTTGGAATCAAGTTCGACGAAGGCGTGGGCATAGGTGGCAACTACGGCCCCTACCGCCAGAGCGAACGCAAACCCATGTACAAACAGTACGCCGACCAGCTTATAGCAACAGGCTGGGCATACTACGCTTTCGACAAACCCGAGGAGCTCGACGCCAAACGCAAGGAGTTTGAGGCTCAGAAAAAGACTTTCCAGTACGACTGCAACACCCGCAAGGAAATGTGCAACTCGCTCACACTGCCCGTCGACGAGGTGAGACGCCGTATCGAGTCGGGCGAGCCTTATGTGGTGCGTTTCAAATTCCCCACCGACACCGAAATCCATGTCCACGACCTCATTCGCGGCGAGGTGAAGATGAACTCCAACCTTTTGGACGACAAAGTCCTGTTCAAGTCCGACGGAATGCCCACCTACCATCTGGCCAACATCGTTGACGACCACACCATGGAGGTGTCGCACGTGATACGCGGCGAGGAGTGGCTGCCATCGGCACCGCTACATGTGATGCTGTACAAAGCCTTCGGCTGGGAAGACACCATGCCGCAGTTCGCACATCTGCCTCTGCTGCTCAAGCCCGACGGCAACGGCAAGCTGAGCAAGCGCGACGGCGACCGTCTCGGATTCCCCGTGTTCCCCCTCGAATGGCACGACCCCAAGACCGGCGAGGTGTCGTCGGGATACCGCGAAAAAGGCTATTTCCCCGAAGCAGTGGTGAATATCCTCGCTTTCCTCGGCTGGAACCCCGGCGTGGAGCAGGAGATTTTTAGCATCGACGAACTGGTGCAACTTTTCTCGCTCGACCGCATAAGCAAATCGGGAGCCAAATTCGATGTGGAGAAAGCCAAGTGGTTCAACCATAAGTATCTGCAGGCCAAACCCAACGAGGAAATCACATTGCTGTTTGAGAAAGACCTCGCTCAGCGCGGCGTAAGCGCAGCGCACGACTACGTGTTTGCCGTTGTGGAACTGATGAAAGAGCGTGTAAGTTTCGTTAGCGAGCTGTGGGAGCAGACACACTATTTCTTCCAAGCCCCGACGGAATACGACCCCGCCGTTATCAAAAAACGTTGGAAAGAGGACACCCCCGCACATCTAACAAAGATAAAAGAGATTATACAGAACACTCCTTTCGAAAAACAGCTGATGCACGATGCAGTGATGGAATACATCCAGTCCAACGAGCTGAATATGGGACAGATAATGAACAGTTTCCGTCTCACATTGGTGGGAGCCGCCAAAGGTCCCGACCTGTTCGAGCTGATAACGATGCTCGGCAAAGAGGAGACCCTTGCCCGCATGCAAAAAGGAATTGAAACAATAAAAACAATTTAAATACACATTAAAAATGGAAGACAATCAGAACATCCAGAACGAGGTGCAGAACGAAATCAACGACTGCTCCTGCAACACCGGTGAAAAGAAAAAATGCTGTTGCAAATGCAACACCATAGTTATGGTGGTTTTGTTCATTGCCGTTGCAGTGCTTTATGTGCTTCATTTTACCGGCATTGGAACAAACAGCCGTGTTAATCCCGATGCCAAACCTGCTGTGGTTGCCCAAAACGGCGGTTTGAAAATTGCTTATGTCAATACAGACACCCTCAACGCCAAGTACGAGTATATCAAGGACTTGGAAAAAGAGTTGAAAGCGTTCAGCGCAGCTAAGGAAAACAGCTACAAGCAGCAGATGACTAGTTTTCAGAACGACTACCAGAATTTCTTGAAAACCGGCGACCAGCTAACGCTCAGCCAACAGCAGGCCAAAGAAGCAGACTTGAAACAACGTGCTGCAAAACTCAGCAATCTGGAACAGGAGTTGGCTATGCAAGTTGCCGAAAAACAGGCCAAAGACCAAGAAAAAATGGTTAAAGCAGTGTATGCTTTCATCCGCGAATACAATGCCGCCAACCAGCAGTTCAACCTTATTTTGGCTAAAAGCGGCTCTTCCAGCCCTGTGCTCTATGGCGATGAAGAAATGGACATAACCGACGAGATAGTCAACGGCTTAAACGAGGAATACCGCGATGTGAAGAAAAACGAGAAAGCCGAGGAGAGTACAGAAAAACCGGCTAAAACAAAGAAGTAATAACAAAAACTGTATAGCAAAAAAAGACCTGTGGAGTTTACCGCAGGTCTTTTTTGTTTTGTGGTTACCCAACAAGGTTGTTCTATTTTGCAATTCTGTCGTAAAAATCGACAAGCTTTTCGGTGGTTTTGGGAGTGTTGTATTCGTCCTTGATCAGCTGTCGGGCGTTGTTTGAAACGGTACGACAGAAATCGGGGTCGTCGAGGCAGCGTTTGAGCTGGTTTACAAACTCCTGCGGGGTGTTGGCAATAAGTATGTCCTTGCCGTCGGTGCAGTTGATTCCTTCGGCACCTATTGCGGTGGAAATCACTACTTTGCCTGCCGACATGGCCTCTATTATCTTTACTCTTATGCCACTGCCCGAGAGCAGAGGGACGATGTTTATCTTTTTCGAAGCGATAAAGTACATGGAATCTGGTATTTCGCCCACTATCGACACGTTGGGATATTTGGCTTTGAGTAGTTTTTCGGGCATTTTGCGTCCGGCCAGGTAGAGGTGCAGTTGTGGCAGTTCGGCGTTTATCAGCGGCCAAACCTCGTCGAGGAGCCACTGCACACCCTCTTTGTTGGGCTGCCAATCCATGGAACCGATATGGAAAAGACTGTTGTCTTCCTCCTGCGCATATTCTATGTCATCGATAAAATCAACGCCGAATGGTATGGCCGACATGGGTTTTGTGCATCCGTTGGCGGCAAAATAGTCCATGTCCTTGGCGGTGATGCACACAATGCCGTCGTAGTCGTTGATATGTTCGAGTTCGTAGTTTTTCAGCGTAAGTGAAAGACTTTTCAGGTAGTTACGTTTCAGTGCGTTGCTTGTGCAGCATGCAAGTCGTTGCCAAATCAGGTGTTCCACATTGTGGGCACGGAGTATCACTTTGGCGTTGGAATGTTGGCGTATCACCGGGAGGTAGGGGGTAAGGAAAATGCTTTCGATATGCACAATGTCGAAGGTGTCTTTCTGTAGAATTTCGGTAAGCTTTTGAGCGAAAGCCGCCGACTGGAAACGTTTCACATGGTACGATTCGCCGGAGAGCCATGCAGCAAAAGCGCTGAAGACATTTATTTTAAGGTTGATGTAAACCGATTCGAAGTTGGTGGCCGTGGCGTATTCGTTGGTGATAAGGTGGTGGTTGACCTTGTGCTTGTCGGACTCCACGGAAAGGACTTTCACCGAATGGCCTTTGCACAGCAGTCCCTGCGTAATGCTGTTCATGGCGAGGGTGCCGCCATCAACGGGGGGATAAGGAGGTTTGCTGCACAACTGTAGTATTTTCATATCTTATTGGTTAGCATTGTTTTGTTCGTCTTTGTCTTTTTGGCCGAAAGGCCAGTGCGTTTCGAAGAACTTAATCCAGCTGGAGGCGTCGAAGAGTGGCGAGTCGGTGGTGGCTTTAAGGGTAAACAGTATGCCTATTGGCAGCAGTACCGCAGTGGAAATCCACATTCCGGTGGTGGGCAGGGCACTCTCGATGATGGCTTTGCGTGCTATGGTGGTGATGACGTAGTATAGCAGGAAGAAAAATACCGACGCCACCAACGGCCAGCCAAGTCCGCCCTTGCGTATGATGGAGCCGAAAGGCGCGCCGATGAGGAAAAGCACGAAACATGCAAACGACAGGGTGAATTTCTGGTGCCACTCTATATAATGTTTGTTGATGTATTCGCGGTCGCCGCTGCGCATCTGGTCGTAGAGGCCTATGTCCTCGGTGGCCAGGCGGGCATTGTGCAGGGCATTGTTTCTGATGTGCATGTGCACTGTTTCGTTGAGGGTGTCGAAATAAGATTTGTAATCGTATTTTTTGGTTTTTGCCTTGGCAAGTGAGTCGAGTTCGCAGATAAGGTTGTAGCTGTCCATGCGTGAACGCATCATTCTCTTGAAATCAACGCGTTTGTTGTCCTGGTCTTCTTCAAGTGTGTCGATGGCTTCGTCGAGTTGCAAAATGTTCATCATCTGGTAGCTGCCTTTGAAAAAGTCGTCGTCCACCGAGGCGAGGTCGAATCCCGAAAGGTCGAATTTAAGCTGTTGGCGCTCGAATTTTATGCGTGTCATTGGTCGCGACACCCAGTTTTCGCCGCTTGTCTCCTCGCGGTACGAATAGCCGTTGTACATGTTGAAAATCATGTAGTGTCCGTCGGGGGTGGTGAGCATCTCGCCTTTTTCGGCCACGGTAACGCAGTTGTTGCCCATGCCGTCGGTGTGGTCGTAGATTGTTACACCGTAAAGTGTTTTGTCGTCATGCTTGTCCTTTTCGTCGATATGAATCACATATCCCTCGATGCCCGCATAAAATTCGCTGGGTTTGATGTTAATGGCGGGTTTTGTGTTGGTGATGGAATAGAGGGTGCGTTTTTGCTGAAGCACGGCGTAGGGCATTATATTGTTGGCAAAGCCGAAAGCCAAGATGGTTAGGAAAACCACTATGATTACCAAAGGCATCATGATACGTGTGACGGAGATACCGCCGGCTTTCATGGCCACAAGCTCGTATCGTTCGCCGAAATTGCCCATTGTCATTATTGATGCAAAGAGAGTGGCTATGGGCAGCGCCATCGGTACAAAGGTGATGGCGGCGTAGAACAGCAGTTTGGCGATAATCCATATGTCGAGACCGCGACCGACGAGGTCGTCCACGTATTTCCAAAGGAAATTCATCAGCAATACGAATATTGCCAATGCGAACGTAAGCAGCAACGGCCCGATGAAGGATTTTATTATGAGCTTGTCTATCTTTTTCATAACTTAGAATTTGCCTCTCAGCCAGCGCCACAGGTCGTTGCCGTTGGCGAAAATCAGCAGTGCGAAAAGCAGTATCATACCCACCATCTGCGCACGTTCGAGGAATTTCTCGCTGGGCTTGCGGCGGGTTATCATCTCCCAAAGGGTGAAAACGATATGTCCGCCGTCCAAGCCGGGGATGGGGATGATGTTCATAAACGCGAGGATGATGGCAAGAAAGGCCGTCATTGTCCAGAACTGGTACCAATCCCACTCCTTGGGGAACACGCTGGCAATGGTGCCGAAACCACCGAGGTTAGACGCGCCGCCTTTTGTGAAGAGTATCTTAAGCGAGCTTACGTAGGTGACCAGCGTCTGGCAACCGTATTTGATGCCGGCGGGGATGGCTTGGAAAACGTTGTAGTCGATGTGTTTTACTTCGAACACCTCGAGCGGCGATTTCAGCATCACACCCAGTTTGGCGTCGCTGCCAAGGGTTATTGGCAGCTGCATCAGTGTGTCGTGACGGTAGAAACCAACGACTATCTCCTTTTCGGCGTTGTCCTGCAGAGCTTCGGATATTTCTGTGTAAGAGGGTGTCGGCTCCCCGTTGATACTGATCACGCTGTCGCCTATCTGCATGCCGGCTTTTTCGGCCACGCTGCCAGCCATAAAGTCCTTTACAATGAAGGGGGTGCGCAGCTGCATCAGGTATTTGGGATTTTCCTTGCCGATTTTTTCAAGCAGTTTGCCCGACATCTCTATCTCCAAAATCATTGTTGTGTCGTGTTGTGCGATGGCGGCAACTATGGGTTCTCCTGTAGCGGTGTCGGTGGCAAAAGTGGTGTCGTTGAGATGAAGTGTGCGCTGCACGGTAACCTCTTTGGGGTTGCTCAAGGCGAGTTTGTTCATCACCACATCTATGCCGACGGTGTCGGTAAATTCTTCATTGTCGATGCAGATAATCATATCGCCGTTCTGGAATCCCTCGTCGATAAGTATCTGGTGGTAGTCGTAGCCGAGGGTGGCGTTGCGCATGGGCAGCTCGTCCTGTCCCCAGTGAGCGAACACGGCGGCGTAGATTACCAAAGCGGAGATGAAATTTACCAGCACGCCGCCCGAGATGATGCACAGACGTTGCCAAGCCTTTTTGGAACGGTACTCCCACGGCTGCGGCTCGCTTGCCATATCCTCGGCGGATTTGGTCTCGTCTATCATGCCTGCTATGTCGCAGTATCCGCCCAGCGGTATCCAGCCGATTCCCCACAGGGTGTTGTCGGGCTCTTTCTCCTCCCACTCCTTGGGGGTGGTGGCGTTGAACCATAGGAAATGCCATTTGCCGTCGAAACGCTTGGCCTTGAGAATGGAGAACTTCCAGTTGAAGAACATGTAGAAACGGCGCACGCGGCATTTGAACAATCGTGCAAAACAGTAGTGTCCGAACTCGTGGGTTATCACGAGGAACGAGAGACTGAGAAGCAGTGCTAATAATTTCATATACAGTATGTTACTTTATTTGTTGTTTAGATAATCAATGGTTAGTTGTCGTGTTTCGGTGTCGGTTTGCAGCAGGTCGTCGAGAGAGGGTTTTGCCACAAAACGACTCTTTTCCATCATCGTGGCGATGGTGTCGGGGATGTCGAGGAAGGCTATCTTCTCCTGCAGGAAAGCTGCTACGGCCACCTCGTTGGCTGCGTTCATTATGCAGGGCATGTTGCCGCCTTTTTCGATGGCATTGTAGGCCAGTGCAAGGCAGGTGAAGGTGTCGAAATCGGGTTTGGCGAAGGTGAGCGTGGGATAGTCGGCGAAACTGAGACGGCGGGCGTTGTCGGCCTCGCGCTTGGGGAAGGAGAGGGCGTATTGTATGGGCAGCTCCATATTGGGCAGTCCGAGCTGGGCTTTTATCGAGCCGTCGCGGAACTGCACCATAGAGTGCACCACCGACTGCGGATGTACCACCACCTCAATCTGTTCGGGACGCACGTCGAAAAGCCATTTAGCCTCGATAACCTCCAGCCCTTTGTTCATCAGTGTGGCTGAATCGACTGTTATTTTTTTGCCCATGCTCCAGTTGGGATGATGCAGTGCGTCAGCAATGGTGACGGTTTTCAGGAAATCGCGGTCCTTGCCGAAGAACGGTCCGCCCGAAGCAGTGAGCAGTATCTTCTCTATGGGGTTGTGCCACTCTCCCACTATCGACTGGAAAATGGCCGAATGTTCTGAATCCACGGGCAGTATGGCCACGTTTTTCTGCATCGCCGAACGGGTGACAATCTCGCCTGCAACCACCATCGTCTCTTTGTTGGCGAGGGCAATGGTCTTGCCGTATTCGATGGCGCGCAGCGTGGGTTTCAGTCCGGCGAAGCCCACCACGGCGGTGAGCACGGTGTCGATGGAGCCCATCTCCATAACATCGGTGAGGGATTGCTCTCCGGCAAACACTTTTATGTCGTGGTCCACAAGTGCCTGCTGCACCTGCTGGTATTTCTTTTCGTCAACAATGACAACGGTATTGGGTTGAAATTCAAGAGCTTGTTCGATAAGCAGCTCGGCGTTGGTGTTGGCTGTAAGCACCTCCACGGAGTATTGGTCGGGGTGGCGGCGTATCACATTGAGCGCCTGTCGGCCTATGGAGCCTGTGGAGCCAATTATGGCAATGCGTTTTTTCGCGGATTCGTTATCGTTGTTAGAAATTGACATAGTTTTGGGGGTTGATAGGTTTGCCGTTGTACCACAGTTCGAAATGTAGGTGGGGGTCGCCGTTTTTGCTGCCGCTGTCGCCCAAAAAGGCCACGGGCTGTCCGGCACGCACCACATCGCCGGCATGTTTCAGCAGCGAGCCGCAATGTTTGTAAACCGAGATATAGTTGTTAGGATGTTGTATTACAACGATATATCCGTTGTCGGGAGTGAAGCTGGTAAGCAAAACGGTGCCGGTGTAAATGGATTTTATCACGCTGTTTTCCACTCCCGACACATCGGTGCCGAGGTGGTTTTCCTTTTCGTTGAAAACGTGTCCCACCTTGCCGTGCAAGGGTGTGAAGAAAGGCAGTACCGACGGTGCTTTTGCCGACGAGTTGTCGGTAAGTGTTACTGTGGTGGGGGTGGGGGTGCTACCGCCCTGATTGGTGGCCAGTTTGTTTATTTTCGACGGTTTCACCTGATATTGGTCGGCGTTTTCCACCTCTTCGCGCAAAAGCGAGTCGGCCTCGGAATGAGTGTATTCGCCGGGCTGTACTTTGTTGGAGGTGTCGGACTCGTGGCGGTAGTCGTCCTCGTTGGGGATTTGTCCGCCGCCAATCACCATTTTGATGTTCTGCAGTTGAGCCTCCTGTTGGTTTAGCACACGCTCCAGCGAGTCAAGCTTACGGGTGTTGTCGTAGGCCTGCTCCATTATCTCGCCGCGCATATAGCCGGGGATGAACTCCCTCAGCGAGGTGAAGGCTATCAGCAACGATGTGAGTACGATAAGCACAATCACCGAAACGCCTATTCCTACAAACAGGTTGATGCCTTTGAGTTCGAACGACCATTTTTCGCGGAAAGTCTCCGAGTCCATCACCACAAAACGGTGATTGCGGTGCATCTCGGTTTTCAGTTTCTGCCATCCCTCCTTGACACGCGCTTTGGTCTCGGCCCATGTATGGGTACGCACATACCTCACGCACGACACGAAAAAGCGGGGGATGGCCGCTAGAGCCTTCCCCACCGCTTTTAGTATATTTGTCAGTTTATTCGACATCAATCGCTACGTTTGGTATTGTGCAAATATATAATAACGTCAATACGTTTGTTTTGTTGTGTGACCGACGTTTTTTCGTTTCGCTATTCTAGTTTCAGAGTCATGTCCTTGGGATATTTCACACTGTAGCTGAGAGTTATCTTCTGCGACTGTGCGGGGGTGAGGTCCATGTCCCAAGTCATTATTCCGGTATTGGCGTCGGAGGTTGTGGGAGTGGTGGTCTCCTTTTGCAGCTCTATGTCGATTTTTTTGTTGGTGGAGACGGGATACTGGTCTTTCACTGTAAGTGAGATTTTTTTGTTTTTGTTGTTCTTTACAGTGATTTCGTAAGTTGTAAGCACTTTCACATCGCTGCCGAGCACTTTGCTGCTGCTGTAGTCTTTCACTTTTTTGCGCGTTACTACAACTTTATTGTCCACGCCGAGGGTGAGCGAGATGGTCTTTTTTGTTGAGTTGGCGTCGATGTAGGTGTTGCCGACGTATGAGCCTGCAAACGAGATATTTGCGTTGCCGCTAAGCAGGTTTAGCTTTTCCCAATTGTTGATGTCGGCCATAAGGAAAGTGGCGGGGTCGAGTTTGGGGGCGCAGAAGTAGCGGTAGGTGGCGGGAGTTTCCTGTTTGCCTATGGTTATGTTCTGTTCTTTGCCGTTGCCGGGGATGGTGTATTTGAGGTCGATGTTGAAAAGGCGGTTCAGGTCGTCTTCCGACTGGCTTACGTAGTCGTCCATGCTTTTGGTGGTTACTGCTATGGAGCCTTGTGTTGAGGAGCGTCCGAAACGGCTTTGGGTTTCGCTGGGCGATAGTATTTCGCGAGTTTTAATATCGTTGGAGGCCAGTTGATCTACGTCGTTTTCCGACACTTCCATGCCGTTGACAAAGAACAGCATTGTCTCTGCCACTGGTTCGGGTTCGGCTTCTGCGTATTCCTCCACAATGGCGTCGGCGTATGCCACTTCTTTTGCCCTTGATGCTTTGCGCATAACTCTGCTCGAGTTGCTTCTACTTCCTGCTCCCACGGTGCTTAACGGAGTGATGGGTTTCAGGAACCAGGTGTTCATTTCCGGTGCGGTGTTGTGGAGGCTGGGCATTCCGGTGGAGAGTGTTATTTTCACATTATCCCAGTCCAAGCCGGTGTACTGCATCACTTTGGCTTTGGTGGTGATCTGCACAGGCTTGTCCTCGGCGGCAACCACAATGTGATGTTCGGGAACCCATCCGGCCTGGGTGGTGAAATATTTCACTGCAAAGGTAACTGTGCCTGCAAGCGGTGCCGACACCGACATGCGCAGTTGCGAGGTCTTTTTGCTCTTTCCGGTGGATTCTTCTTTCAGCTGTTTGTTGAGGCGGTTGAGGGTCTTGGAGATTTCCTCTTTTTGTTCGTTGAGTGATAGGAGGTTGTTGTTCAGTTCTTTGGCTTTGTTTTTGTAGTATTCGAGGTTGTGGGTTACTTTTTCGGTGCTGCCGGCCTCTTTTTCGTTGTTGACGTTGTGGTTAACACCGTTTTCCAATACCTTTAGCATATCGGTGTTTATCTTTATATCGTTCTGTACCTGTTTCGATTTTTTGTTGTACAGGGTGATGGAGTCCTGCAGACGTTTGAGGCGTTCGCTGGTCTTGACATCGGTGAGGTAATCGGCGGAGAGCTCGGAAGACGAGATAACGGCACCGCCGGAGGCTTCCACCTTGATGCTGTTTGCGGTTATTACAGGACTGAGTCCGGTTATCACCACTTCGTTTTCGCCTTTGGCGAGGGTGGCGGTGGCGGTGTACGAGAGTTCCGCACCTTGGTTATATACAGTTACTTCTTTCAGCTTGGGTGTGCTGTTTACCGTGTTTTGGGCGAAGGCTATCGCTGTGGAGAGCATCAGCGCCAGAAAGATGTATTTTTTCATAAGGCAAATGATTTGATTCTTAATATAATATGTAGTAACGAAGAATTGACGGTTTTATTTTGTTTCGGAAAAAAGAAAAAGACGACCTCGCACGGTCGTCCCTTTCTACGAAAATTATTTTTTGGCTCAAGTCTATTTTTCTTGTTTGTGAGTGAGATCGTAGGTCTTTGCCGGACGGCGCAGGAAAGAGAATATCCAACGTGTGGGCATAATGATGAACAAGGTGATGGCGTCGCGCAGAAGAGCTATTGTCACTGGCAGCCAGTATACCAAGAACGTCGGAACTATAAGGCTTCCGAAAAAATAATTGAGAAAGCCATTGAAACTGTGCACTTCGGTGCCGATGCTCTTGAAAAACGCTATCAGCACTATTAGCGAAAACAGCCAACTGATGATTGCAATTCCGTCGAGGAGGAAGTCGAAGACATAGCGCTTTATCCATACGAAGAAAGGCACTTCGTGTCTGATTTTGTCGGCGTCGAGCGACTTGCTTTTCTTTTGGTTGTACATCCGAACGACGGCTTTTTTCCAGATGTCGAAGGGAAGAATGAACAGAAAGTACACCAAACGATAGAGGAAGTGCAACACGCTGCAGAGCAATATCTTCCAGAAATTCTCCTCGCATATCGTGGCGCATTCCTCCGTTTTCTCTTCTTCAACTGTGGCGTTGTCGAAAAAAGATTGGTCAACGGGAAAACCGCAGTTCGGACAACGATTAGCACCTTTTTCTATTACTTCACCGCATTCGGGACAATTATAAACTTTCGACATTTTTATTCTTTTTGTAAGTTATTTGATTCTAATATCAATGGCTTGAACTCAACATCATGAATAACAGGCATACAAGGCTGGCGACTATCAGAATTACAAGCAAAATTATAAGCACTTTGAACGACGATGACGACTTGACGCTTACTTGTGTGTGTTTCTGCCTGTATTGGTTTATGTCGTTGTGCATCAGCTTGATGTGCTCTTCGAGACGTTGATGTTCTGTTGCGAGTTTGTTCACATTGTTTTCCTGGGCAGTTTTTTCGAGGGTCAGCTTGTTGATTTCGATGGTGAGATTCCTTTCGGTCTCTTTGAGCGACTTTATCGTGGGGTCGTTTTCGGCTATTTCTTTCCTTTTTTGGAGTTCTTCGATTTGACCGTTGAGGTTGTTTATCATTTCCTCGCGTCTGTTCTGCTCTGCTGTAAGCGCTTGGATATTTCCGTCAAGTTCCTTTTCGTGAGCTATTTTTTCCATTATTTCAGGAACAACTCTGTCCAGTTCATCTTTCTTTTTCGTGAGTTCGGAAACTTCGTCGGACAGTTTGTTGGCTTCCAGTTCGTTTTTGGTTTTTTCTGCAGTGAGTGTTCCTATGCGTCCCACCAACTGTCTTTCCTGTTCCTGTAGGGCTTGGAGATTTGCAGCAGAGGCTTCGGCTTCGGCTTTTTGGAGCATAAGCCCGTCCACCTCCTGAGCAAGTTCGTTTAATGAGTTTTGGACGTTGCTTTGCTCAGAAGTCAGATTTTCGATGTCGGCTTTTAATTGACGTTCCTGCTCTTGTAACTCGAGCAGACGTTTCTCACATTCTTCGGATTCGGCAATTTTCTGCGAAAGCGCCTGTATTTGTTCTTCGATATTTTGCAGGTCTTCACGTCTTTTGTCCTGCTCGGCGCCGAGGTTTTCGATAGTTGCGGCAAGTTCTTCTTTCTGCTGTCGCAGTCCCGGAATCATCTCTTCTATCCCGCCTCTTTCTTGCGAAAGTTGCTCTATCTGAGCGGCAAGACCGGCCAGTTGCTCGTGCCTATTTTCTTTTTCTGCGTCAAGAGCTTCTATATCAGCTTCATATTTTTCTTTTTGTGCTTGGAAATTGGTGAGTATTTCTTCGGCTTCGCTTTTTTTCTGGAAAAGTTCTGCCGTATCTTCGGCTATTTTTTTCAGTTCTTCTTGACGGCTGTCTCGTTCGGCGGTAAGGCTTTCGATATTGTCCGAAATCATCAATTTCTGATTCTCAAGTTCGCGTATCTGTTCTTCGGTTTCTTCCTTTTTCTGTGTAAGGCCCTCAAATTCGGCAGTGAACTGTTTTAATACTTCCAGCGGATTTGGCATGACGGGAGCTTGTGACTGATTGTTTTCGGCTGCATCATTGAGTTGTTCATTCGATTCCTTAGCCAAATTGTTGTTTGGTGCTCCACAATGAGGACAATATGTAGCCTTGTCGCTCATCAATTTTCCACAGCTTGTGCAAGTTGTTAAAGCCATACTCTATTATATTTTGTTACCTAATAACCTTATTGCCGACAATAGCAATCAAGGCATTTCTTCGATAGTTGTTATATTCTGCAAAATTACACTTTTTTATTTAATTAAAGTACGGTTTTTTAATTTTTTTTTACACTTTTAACTTTTGATTATTGTAAAGTATTGGTAATCAATAACGAAGCAAGTATGCGTTTCAAAAGAATGATAAACGTACATTTATTCTGATAAGAACGAAATCAAAAACGTTGTTAAAAGAACGGAGTCGTTGTTAGTTTGGATTATTTTTCGTACATTTGCAAAAAAGATTTCTTACATGAAAGTAAAGTATTTGTTACTTGTATTCGCTTTTGCGACAGTGTTTTGCGCCTGCAACACCTCGGTCGATACCTCGGTGCAGGACAGCTATGTATTCACTGACGACTACGGCGCGGAGGTGAGCGTGCCTGCCAACCCAAAGCGTGTAGTGTCCGTTTCGCCCGCTGTGACGGAGATAATTTTCGCCCTTGGCGCCGACAGTGTTCTCGTGGGACGCACCGATTTCTGTCAATACCCCGCCGAAGCGCTTGAGATAGAGAGTATTGGCGGTATTTCCAATCTTAATGTGGAGAAAGTCATCTCGTTGCACCCCGACTTGGTGATAAGCGGTTCGATGGTGCCTCAAAAGGCTGTGGAACAGATAAATAACGCTGGCGTGCCGTTGGTGTGCGTCATCGAGAAACCCAGTTTCGAAGGACTTTTCGGGAACATCTCCGCCATCGGGAAACTGGTGGGCAGCTCCGAAACCGCCGAACGTCTCAACGACTCGCTCCGTGGCGAAGTGGAGAACATCCATCTCGACACAAACACCACAGTTCCAACGGTTTACTACGTGGTAGGCTTTGGCAAAGGCGGCAATTTCACCGCAGGGGGCAACACCTTTATCAACGACATACTGAAACGTGCCGGATGCCGCAACATCGCCGAAAATATCGAAGGTTGGGAGTACAGTCTGGAGTCGCTGCTCATGGCCGACCCCGACTACATACTTATCCGCAAGGAGGACGCAGAAACCTTCTGCCACACAGAGCCTTACACCAAACTCTCGGCAGTGCGCAACAACAAAATCATACCCTTGGAAAGTGCCTACCTCGACCTTCAGGTGCCCCGCAATATCGAAGGCATGTTGCTGATACACAAAAGAACACATTGAATATAAACATTTTAAACGTATCTAAATATGAAAAAAACATTTTTACCGATAGCCTTTGCACTGATTGCTTTGTTGGCAATTTCTTGCAATTTGTCGAACAACAAATCAGAAAACCAACAGGATGCCGAATCTGTTGAAAATCAAGAAAAAACATCCTCGGTCGCACCTATCACCCGCGACATGGAATTTATGATTTTTATGCACCGTTTCACCTCCGACCCTGATTTCCAGATGGACCACATTAATTTTCCGCTGGGACCGATGTCGAGTGCCGTTAATTTGGTGGAGCACGACGTGGACGACTTTACAGCCAAATACTGGCGACTGCAGGATATGAACGACCTTTCGGGCTATTTCACTTGGAAAAACGACAATAAAATTGTGTTTTTGGTCAACGACCACATCACCGGCGACGAATACGAATTCCTTATTACCTACACTTTCGAGAAAATCGACGGCGACTGGTTCGTAACCAAAGGCGACTATTCGGGCAGCGGTGTGGAAGAGGCCGAAGCCACCGCGGCGTATGTGAAAGACTACAACAGGGAGTACCGCGCCAAGCACAAAGGTCCGTTCGCCACATACAAATACAACGGTACGCCGGGCGACTACCCACAGGCTTCGGAGCGTCTGCTCAACGATGACGACCTGAAAGGTATGTCGAAAAAAGAGCTGAGGCTGATGCGCAACGAGATTATGGCCCGCCACGGCTACACTTTCTCTTCCGACGACCTTAAAAAACATTTCGAAAAGGAACTTTGGTATTTCCCGCTTTTCAGGGATGTTTCCAAAAATCTTTCCGACATTGAGAACAAAAACGTAACTTTTATCCAACAGCACGAAAAATAGTCTAACATAACTCGTTTATAGCCAATGATATATACTTGTCTCAGAAAGTTATACCCTGCTATTGTCGGTTTGGCGGCGGCCATTATTATGGTATCCTGCCATCACGAGCAGCATTTCATCACCGATGCCGATTACCGTGCGCAGGTGGAGAAGGACTTCGAAGCGCGCAAAACCCTTGCCGCAGGCTGTGCCGACGACCTTTTCTCGGTGATGGACACCTCACTGTCGCTCGAAGAGACAGAGGCCATGCAGTTCCTCTACGCCTACATGCCTTACAGCGACCTCGCCGACTACGACGGCACTTTCTTCCTGAAGCAGGTGCGAACCGCTTTCGCCGCCCGCGACACCTTTTCGTGGGGACGCACGGTGCCGGAAGATGTGTTCCGCCATTTTGTGCTCGTCTATCGTGTGAACAACGAAAACCTCGACACCGCCCGCATGTTCATTTTCAACGAGCTGAAAGACAGAGTGAAAGGAATGACAATGTACGACGCAGCTTTGGAGGTTAACCACTGGTGCCACGAAAAAGTGACCTATCGTCCCAGCGACATACGCACCTCCGCGCCGTTGGCCACCATACGCATGGGCTACGGACGCTGCGGCGAGGAATCCACGCTTCTGGTTACGGCATTGCGCGCCGTGGGCATCCCCGCCCGACAGTGCTACACCCCGCGTTGGGCACACACCGACGACAACCACGCATGGGTTGAGGTGTGGGTTGACGGCAAGTGGTACTACCTCGGAGCCTGCGAGCCCGACGCCAAACTCAACATGGCGTGGTTTACCATCCCCTCAACACGCTGCATGATGGTTCATACCAAGGCTTTCGGCCGCTACAAAGGCGACGAGGAGGTGGTGCGCCGTACAGGTCTTTACAGCGAACTGAACCTGCTCAGCCACTACGCCGACACCCGTCATATTACAGCCACCGTGCAGGACAAGGAAGGCAAACCTCTCAAAGACGCGCAGGTGAAATTCAAACTCTACAATTACTCCGAATACTACACCCTCGCCACCATGACCACCGACGCCGACGGTCAGGCCTCCATAACCACCGGCTTGGGCGACCTGCTGGTTTGGGCCTGCAAGGATGGCAATTACGGCTACGCCAAAATCGATGTCCGCAAAAACGACAAGATAACCATTAAACTGACACACACCGAAGGTGGTGAATATGTTGAAAATCTGGAAATTAACCCGCCTGTAGGCAAATTCCGCGAGGACGATGTTACCGACGAGGAACTGGCCGCCAACGCCAAACGCTTGGCCTACGAGGACAGCATCCGAAATGCGTATCTGGCAACGTTCCCAACCATGTCAACGGTTGGGGTAGAGACGCACGGCCGTGCGTCTCTACAACCAAACCCCAACCTGACCGACGAACAATTGTGGGATATAATCCGCAGAAGCGAAGGCAATTATGCAGAAATTATTAAATTCCTTAATAACCATGCGGATGAAAAATTGGCAGGTGTCATTCATTGTACTGCTGGTTACGAAAACTTTGATATGTCGTGGAATCTTTTATATGATTATCTTTGTACATACAGTGATAAGGATTTACGCGACATTGTCGCCGATGTGTTGGATGCACATTGGGTGGTCCCGCCTATGCATCCGCTTGTGCGTGAATATTATATTTTCTATAAAAAAGGCCTCCTGCCCGCGCGCATCAGCAACGAGATGGTGCGGCCATACCGTGAGGAACTGCTTTCTATTTTCAGAGGCTTCACCGCCGACAGCCTATTCCGTTGGACTGCCGAAAATATCCTTGTGGACGACACCGGCAACTATTACCGCTGTCCCATTTCGCCCGTGGGCGTTTACAAGCTGCGTCACGCCGATGCGCACAGCCGCGACATCTTCTTCATCGCCGCCTGCCGCTCCATAGGAATTCCAGCCTATATGGACAACGCCACGGAGCAGCTGTTTGTGTACGACGACAATAAGAATGACTGGAAAATCGTCTCCTTCGCCGAAAGGCAGGAGCCGGCCAAAACCGGAAAGTTGCGTCTCGAATTCCACGGCACCCCAGAGCTGAAGCCGCAGTACTGGACACATTTCACCATTGCCAAGTTCAACGATGGCGATTTCACCTCCTTCGACTACGAGAACGACCCGCGCGTGGCCTCGTTCCCCGCCACATTGGAGTTGGAGGCAGGCTATTACATGCTTTCCACCGGCAACCGCTACAGCGACGGCGCCACCCTCTCGCGACTGGAGTTTTTCGTTATCCCCGAAGGGAAAACTGTCACCAAGGAGATTGTAATCAGGCCGTTAGAGGCGCGTCCCGGCGAGAACTACGGCAAAATTTCTTCCAATATCGCCTTTGAAACTTCCGACGGAGATGTGAAACTCGTGGATTTGGCAAAGGAAAAACCGCTGGTGCTCTGTTTCATCGATGCCAACCGCGAGCCTACCAAACACACCCTCAAGGAGTTGGGTGCCATGAAAGCCACCTTCGACAAATGGGGCGGCAACATCCTTTTGGTGATTCCCGAGGACCGCAACACCCAGCCTTTCGACAAAAGTCGTTGGAACCTGCCCAAAAAAACCATCGTTATGGTGGACGGCAGCGGAATGCAGAAGAAAGTCCTTGCGGAATCGAAGCAGTATTTCCGCGACAACTACCCGCTTATCTTCATCGCCGACAAGGAGGGAAATCTGGTTTTCAAAAGCGAGGGCTACCGCATTGGCACCGCCGAACTTATCTATAAAACATTGACACAAATTAAATAACTGACATTTAAATATATCTCACAATGGAACAATATAGCATACCTGTACTTCTGCTTACCGGATATCTCGGCAGCGGAAAAACAACTTTGGTAAACAACATCCTCAACAACCGCAAGGGACTGCGTTTTGCGGTGATTGTGAATGACTTGGGCGAAGTGAACATCGACGCCGACCTGATACAGCAAGGCGGTGTGGTGGGACAAAAGGACGAAAGTCTTGTCGCCCTGCAGAACGGCTGCATTTGCTGCACATTGAAAATGGACCTTATCGAGCAGCTGAGCGAGATTATTGCCCAGCACAAGTTCGACTACATCGTTATCGAAGCCAGCGGCATCTGCGAGCCCGAGCCTATCGCACAGACCATCTGCTCCATGCCCACCCTCGAAGAGAAATACACCCGCCACGGCCTGCCGCGCTTGGATTGCGTGGTGACTGTGGTCGATGCACTGCGTATGCAGAACGACTTCGGCGGCAAGGACCTTGTAAAAGGCAAGTTTGAGGAAGACGACCTCGAAAACCTTATCATCCAGCAGATTGAGTTCTGCAACATAGTGCTGATAAACAAAGCCTCCGAAGTGCCCGAACAGGAGCTGGGACGCATACGCCAGCTGGTGCACACCCTCAACCCCAAAGCCCGCATCCTCACCTGCGACTACGGCAACGTGGAGTTCGACCAGATACTGCACACCCACATGTTCGATTTCGAGAAAACTGCCACCTCGGCCACTTGGGTGCGTGTGGTGGAGGATATCCACGACGAAGATGACGACGACCTGCACATACACCATCACCACCACGATGACGATGATGACGACGAGCACGAACATCATCACGACCATGATGATGACGAGGAACACGACGAACATCATCAACACGAGCACGAAGAGCACGAGGAACACGGGCACCATCATCACCACCACCACGACCACGACGAGGGTGAAGCCGAGGAATACGGCATCAGCACTTTCGTGTATCACTCGCGCAAGCCGTTCTACCTCAGACGTTTCGACGAGTTTGTGAGCCGTCTGCCCAAAAACGTGATACGTGCCAAAGGCGTGTGCTATTTCCGCGAGGAGTACGACACCTGCTACGTTTTCGACCAAGTGGGAAAACAAGTGTCGCTGCGTGATGCCGGACAGTGGTACGCCTCCATGCCGCCCGAAGACCTGCAGCAGTTTATGATAGCCAACCCGCAGATTCTCAACGACTGGGACGACCTATACGGCGACCGCATGCAAAAACTGGTGTTCATCGGCCAAAAGATGGACAGCGACGAACTCATCCGCCAGCTTGACGAATGTATTGTTAAGTAGGATTTAGTTCGGAATGCGGAATGCGGAAATCGGAACTATTTTTCCTCCTTTTCGCTTCGCTCAAGAGATTATGTTGATTTTTTCCCCTTTTCGCCTTCGGCGAAAGAATTACGAAGCAATCGTGAACTCCGCTGAAATCAATTTAGCCTTGTGAACAAATCTTTTAAATCTTGTAAATGGCTTTCGCCGAAGGCGAAATAATTACACTGACAACTGAATACTGTCCCCTGATTACTTTGTTATTACAATCAGTGGCGAACAAATCTGTGTGTTGATTACGAACTAATTATCAACCACTTCCGAACTCCGAGTTCCGAACTCCGAGTTCCGAACTCCGAACTCACAAGAAGTTTTCCACCGCCATTGCATAGCCTTTTAGTCCGAAACCCGTAACACAGGCGCGGCACACGGGGGCGAGCAGCAGGGTGTGGCGGAACTCCTCGCGGGCAAACACATTGCTGATATGCACCTCCACGGCAGGCGTTTTCACCGCAGCCAGGGCGTCGCGGATGGCCACCGAGGTGTGGGAATAGCCACCGGCGTTGATAATGATGCCGTCGTACGAAAAGCCTGTTTCGTGAATCTTGTCCACAATCTCGCCTTCGATATTGCTCTGGAAATACGACAGTTCCACGGTGGGGAACAGCGTTTTCAGTTGCTCGAAATAACTTTCGAACGACTCGCCGCCGTACACCTCAGGCTCGCGCACGCCCAACAGGTTAAGGTTCGGCCCGTTGATGATTATCAGTTTCATGATGGTATTTTTGTTTTGTAACGACGGTGCAAAGATACGATTTTTTTTCGGATTTATGGTTTTTGAGGTGTAGATAAGCCCGCTTTGGTATCTACCCGGCCATAAAAAAACAACAACGACATTTTTAATATATTAATTATACCACCCCCGTTGGGGGTTCATATGTATATTTTATCACGTTTTTGCAGGGGCATACACCCCATTGCAGGGGTTCACACCCCTGCCTGTATTATTACACCCCTACGGGGTTTTCCGCAGCACAGCCCAGCCCCATAGGGGCGGCATACATTAGGCAGGGTTGCAAAACCCTGCATATAATAGCCCAAACAACAATACAGAAGTCCGTAGGACTGGCATAAAACATAAAAAAATCCGTGACAACGCCACGGATTTTTTTTCCAATTATTATTTATTCATTATTGTACATCTTTCACAAGGCGGACAGCATTGCCACGAGCTCGGAAGATACTATTCCCTACATTGAGAACACCATTGGCAACGTGAAATCGGTATGCATCGTTGAAATTGGAGTACGTGCTCGAGTAATACGAGGATTGAGCATTTATGTATTGAACATTACTACCCCAACGGTTGCCTGCGGCGGGCAAGAAAATGCAACCAGCGGCCTCCATCTCTGACCACTTGGGTGTGGTGGTTTCATCAAAGGTATTGTGCGTATAATCTGCCCAAGCATAGTTAAACGAAGGGCACAAAGCGGGATTCCAATTATCGGGCAGTATCACCAAACCATTCACACCATTGACCGATGCACCGCTGTACATTCTTTCAGAAGTACAATTCACTCTCCTTGTATTAATCAGATAAGTCCACTCGTCTTTTGTAAGAGTCCGCCAAGTGCCTGCGGGGTCGGTGGTATTGGTCGTGGGGTTGTATATAGCGTTGTAAACACCCCAGTCGTAGTTGGCACTTGTACCTACAAGATTGGGATCGGTCATACTTGGTGATGGCCCATAGCCGTTGGTTGTACTTCCATTTGCAGCATTGCTGTATGGATAGTAATTTGTATTCCATGAGTCATTGGCATCGTGGTATCCGCTTGTCCCCCAACCAAAAAGGTCTATCCAGCCTGTGTAATTTTGAGATATTAAAGCGTTGTCGCACTTTACCCCACCAGCATAGACAGTCCCAAGCGTAGCATCACCAACATAGTCCCACTGGTGTTCGGCAAAACGCCAAGTGCCTGCGGCAGTACCGTCTCCAGCCACAACGTGGGTGGTGGCTGTTGCACCGCCATTTGTGGCACTCCACTGCAGGTTGCCGGGAGCGAACAATACTTTTTTGCCCGAGGAATTTACAGTGAAACTGTGAACTGGAGTAGTAAACGCTGTGATATTCAGCGTATTGGTGTAAATATTATTTGATGCAAGAGTTGCAGTTGTAGCTGTTTTGGTTACTATGTCGCCGTCGGTGTTATAAATTGTCATGCTGAGCTTGCTACTGCTTATCGGGGGCAGGATGGCGTACACGTCAACACCACCTGCTATGTCGATATGGCTATGGGTGCCGTCGGTGAGGTTTACCGTAAGCTGGTTGCAAGTGCTGGCGGTGCTCGCAGTAACTGCGCTGCCGTCGAAATAAAATTCGCCGTTCATGCGGCTGGCGCTGCTGAAAACAATGCGCTCTACATTGGTGTTGCTCACGCCTGTTGCGGAAAGGTGGATTTTCATCACCGCACAGAGGTTTTTCATAGAGAAATTCAATCTGGTTTGTCCGGCAGGCACGCTGGCCTTGGCAGCCATATATGTGGCGTCTTCCAGTATTTTTGTCTGCGAGAGGTCGAAAGTCTGCACATCGGGCAAGGTAACGGTGAGCTGGTTTGCGGTGAAATTGCTCGGTATTGTGCTGCCACTTGCGGCTCCGGCCAAGGTGGTGGGATAAACTGCCCAGTATATTTCGTTGCCACCGGAAGGTATGGCGTAGGCGGTGCCTTCGAAAGTTGCGCTAGTGGCATCGGATCTTATGCTTGTAAGGGAAAGATTGGAGCCGTTTACATTTATGGCGTCGCCGG